>NZ_LNVH01000003.1:0-172500 GCF_002093575.1 Streptococcus oralis subsp. tigurinus
TACTTGTTGTTAGTTAGTATTTATTGTTATTTAATACTTGTTGTTAGTTAGTATTTGTTAGTGTAAAAAATTTGACATGAAAAAATTTGACATGAAAAAATTTGACATGAAAAAAACTTACATCTCAAAAAGTTGAATCATTAATCGCTTCATCGAGTCGTTGCGACATGATATCAAACTGGAAATCAGATATTTTTCTATCAGAGAAAAATCGAAATACATGACTTCCTCCACGGCCTGGAGGCTTTCGCCTAACTTGACGCAAATATCCAGCCTCTTCCAATATTTTGAAATATTTACTAATAGTTGGACGACTAACACCTTTTCTTTTAGCTATCTCATCAGGATAGACTTGCCAGTTTGGGTGATTAGCCAGCACCACCATCATGATGCCAACAGCTGTAAAATCTAGCGCAGGATCGTTGATAAAACTATTACTAACAGCAGTATAATCATCAGTTACATTCTTGAAAGATGAACTGGCAATCCAAATCTTTAAAGTCTGTCATACGCTCTCCTTTCTTTATTGATATGAGTTTTTAAGTTACCGATTTGGTGACTTTCTTGGTAAAAAAATATCTTGCAAAGGTTTATCAAAAAAGCTACGCAAGAAAAACATTTCATCCTGAGTAAAAGCGCTTTGCCCCTTCTCTTTCTGACGATATGCTGTCTCAGAAATACCAAGTTTTTGTGCCAATTCTTTTTGAGTAATCCCTTTTTCTTTTCTTAATTGGTAAAGATAAATTTGCACGTTCCTACCTCCTTTCTAAATTTGGTATAATAGAATAAAAACGATTGGAGAAATAATATGTCATTTGATCTTTCTAAATTAAGCCTAGGCGGTGGCTTCGCAGGCAATTCAAAAGCCTTTCAATGCCCTGTATGTTCAGGTTTCTCTTCCCATTTATGGACTTATAATCCTATTGATATCAATGGAGATTACAACGAATCTATCAAATTTATTATAATTGCACAATGTCAGGCTTGTAATCAATTTTCTATTTGGATAACAAATGAAATCCAAATAAGTAGCTCCAGGCTCGTATTATACACAAGCGGTGCAACCTTGACATTAATTTTCCCAAATGTTGCCGAAGGAATACCTGAACCTAATAGTGATATGCCTGATGATGTGAAAGAAATCTATATTGAAGCTGGCGAAGTTCTAAATATATCACCCAGAGCTTCTGCAGCTCTATCTCGCCTAGCTATTGAAAAGCTTGTTGCTCATTTAAACGCACAAGGTAAAGATTTAAATACCCAAATTGGAAGTCTTGTCTCTAAAGGAATGCCAATAGAAATCCAACAAATGCTAGACAGTGTTAGAGTAATAGGGAATAACGCCGTACATCCAGGCCAAATAGATATAAAAGATAACAAAGAGTTAGCTTTATCATTGTTAAGTTTTATCAACTTGATTGTAGATAATCGAATCACCCAACCTAAAAAAATTCTAGACACATATAACCTATTACCGGAATCCTACCGAAATTCTATTGAAAGAAGAGACAATTAATCTTTCTCAAAGATTAATACATTTTCTTTGTCCCAGTACTGAGTTACAACTCTAACCGGGTCATCTTCTGTTCCTTTCCCTCGTTTAAATGTAATTTTTATCAATTCAACAATTTCAACACTTTCCACCTCTCTTCCTCCTTTCGTTTTATTTGCTTATCTCTAAGCTTGATTATATCATATCACCATTTTGGTGACTTGTCAACAGTTTTTTAATTAAAAAATAAAAAAAGTTGCGCTTTCGGTGACTTTTTTATATAATCTACTTATAACAACTATAGAAAGCGAGGTGAGTAAAATGGATTTAAAAAAATATATTGGAACGCAAATTAAGACATTTCGTAAATCAGCTGGATTCACCCAAGATGAACTTGCCAAAAGATTGAACACTACTAAACAAACTATTAGTAGATATGAAAAAGGGGATAGGAAAGCCAACCAAGATATGCTCTTTGAACTTTGCGATATTTTTGGCGTTTCAATAGACGATTTTTTCCCTTCTCAAAATGAATCCACCGCTTCCCTCCCAGGCGCTCCAGATTCGCTCACACAGAAGATTACGGACAAGGTGGTACAATTAACCACCCACAATAAAAAAATCGTGTTACGGACATCTGAGGAGCTTTTAGAGAGTCAGGATCGAGAGGTCGACGAAGAACTTTTCGAATATCACGTTTTCGAAAAGCTATCCGCAGGGACAGGATACGGTTACGCAGAAGATCGCAACTATGATACTGTCTATTTTGATAAGGACATCACCCACGATCTCGCCAGCTGGGTCTATGGCGACTCCATGGAACCAGACTTCGCAGACGGATCCGTCGCCCTCATCAAGGATACAGGCTGGGACTATGACGGTGCCATCTATGCCGTAGATTGGGATGGCCAGAGCTATATCAAGAAAGTCTACAAAGAAAAAGATGGACTCCGTCTCGTCTCTCTAAATGACAAATATGATGACAAGTTTGCCCGCTGGGAAGAAGAACCTCGCATCATCGGCAAAGTCGTCGGAAACTTCATGCCACAGGAAAAGTAAAAACAACAAACACTAGATAAATGTTTGGCTTTGAAAGGCTAAAATGGAGGTTAATTATGAACAACAAATTGTTAGGCGTTATACTTTATGTAATCTTTGTTATCGTTGTAATAGCTTTTGTTATTTACAAAGTTAAGACTGAATCACCTGAAAAGAAAAAAGCAAGACAGCGCGAGATGGAAGCTTTTAGAACAATGCAACAACATAAAAAACAGGAAAAGGAACAAAAAAATCAAATGAAAAAACAAAATATCATCACTTGCCCAAATTGTAACTCCAAAGATGTCTCTTTCTTACAACAAGATAAAAAAGCCTTCTCAGTCGGAAAAGCCGTTGGTGGTGCTGTCTTAACTGGTGGAATTGGTGCTTTAGCTGGATTTGCTGGCAAAAAAGGAAATAAACAGTGGCATTGCCAAAATTGCGGAAATTTCTTTGAAACGAAATAAAAAAATCCCCACACTCAAATTTTGGCCAAGGAGAGTGTGAGGATATCCTGTATAGTAAAAGGCATTAAAAAGCCCTCTTTACTATACTCATTTTATCAAAAAGTGGGGTTAAAATCAATGTGGATGGAAGAATTGCCAAACGGCAAGTATAAATTTTTTGAGAGATACAAAGATCCATATACTGAGAAGTTAAAAAAAGTCTCAGTCACGATGGAGAAGAAAACTCCCCAGGCAAGAAATCAAGCTGCACTCATCCTGCAGGAAAAGATAAATAAAAAGCTTAGCACAAAACAAGTAGAAAGCATTACATTTGAAGAAATCTATAACCTTTTTTATAAATCATGGGCACAAACAGTCAAAGAATCCACAAAACATAATTGTAAATCAGTTGATAAGACAATGAAACAAGTCATACCATCTGATACCTTGCTGGCCAATCTTGACAGGCGTTTTCTTCAGCAGGCTATTGAAAAAGTTATTGAAAGCAACGGATATATTACAGCTAAAAAAGTTAGGCACAGACTCAGAGGTATATTCAAGTACGCTGTTCAATACTCCTACATTGAGAATAACGAGGTGGATTATACCACGATCCCTCAAAAGCCAAAAACTTTAGAAGAATTAGAAAAAAAGCGTAACAACTTCCTTACCATGGAAGAAATAAAGTCATTAGTGGATGTCCTCAATAGACGAGAATATCATCAGAAGTATGCTGATATGGTGCTTGTACTTGCCTTGACCGGCATGAGATATGGTGAACTAGCTGCTTTACAGTTAAAAAATATAGATTTCCAAAACAAAAAAATTGAGATTACAGGTAATTATGATTCTGTTAGCAAAATCAAGACGCTCCCAAAAACTACGAACTCAATACGGACAATCAAAGTATCAGAGACTGTCATAGAAGCTATTAAAAGGCAGATAGTGCGACTTAGTGAACGTTTCCAGCCATTATCTAGTGAAGATTATATTTTTTGTTTTGAAAGATGGAACCAACCTACAACAATATCTTGCTTTATACAGATATTAAAAAAATATGGAAAACAGGCTAAAATAGAAAAAAACTTATCTAGCCATATTTTTAGGCATTCTCATATTTCATTTTTAGCAGAGTCAGGATTACCTATCAAATCAATAATGGATCGAGTCGGGCACTCAAATGCTAAGATGACTTTGGAAATCTATTCTCATACTACTGAAGATATGGAGGATAAACTGGTCAATAAATTAGATACTATTTTTTAATTCTGCCCCTCGGTTGCCCCTTTTTATCTTAATAACACAACAAAACCCCTTGAAGATATTGATAATTCAAGGGGTTGCTTTATATCGTTATAATTCATCTGCTATTTTATTGATTTTTCTGAGTCTGTGGTTGACGCCACTTTTGGTCAGGGGATTGCTCAGGCTATCTGCCAACTGCTGGATAGAGTAGTCTGGGTGCTGGATCCGTAAGCGAGCCACCTCCTGCAAATCCACTGGTAAATTTTCCAAACCCATTCTATCTTTGATTTTACTGATATTATTGATAGTCTTCATGCTGGCAGAAACTGTCCGAGCGATATTGGCTGTTTCAGCGTTATTGGCCCGATTGAGGTCGTTACGGGTTTCACGCAAAATCTTGACGCGCTCAAAGTTATCACGCGCCTGCATAGCCCCAATTACGATCAAGAAATCCATGATGTCCTCTGCACGCTGGAGATAGGTAACTGCACCTTTCTTTCGCTCAATAACCTTGGCATCCAGTAAAAATTGCTGGAGGAGAGAGGCTAGTCCTTGGGCGTGGTCCAGATAAACGGAACTGATCTCCAACTGGTACTTGCCAGACTCAGGATCTCGGATGCTACCATTTGCCAGAAAGGCCCCACATAAGTAAGCACGACCAGCCTCCTCATCTGCTAAGATATCGGGATCAATACCTGTCTCCAAACCAAAGAAAGAATCCGCAAGCCGCAAATCAGCTAAAAGCTCCTGCACCCTCTCATCGGTATAAACCGTGTAGACACGATTCTTACGAAGATTGCTCCTCTGATGGTGTCGAATTTCTGACTTGATATCATAAAAATGGAGAAAGGACTCATAAAGGTGCCGAGCCAACTTGGCATTTTCGGTCACGACGGACAAGGTCAGGCCTGAAGTCGAGAGACCGATACTGCCAGACATCTTGATAATGGCTGACAGCTCATGACGGCTGAGATGATGTTGACCAAGAATTTCCTCTTTTACTGCAACTGTAAAACTCATTTTCTCACCTGTATAATGCGCATCAATTCGTCTACAATCAAATCGCCATCATGGAAGGCTCCTCCATTTTCCAAACGAAGGAAGTTGGATGAAATCACACGAGGAACCTGCTTGCAAAGACCAGCAAAGTCATGCTCTACCTGAACCAAATACTCATCAAAACGGTTGCTATCCATGTATTCTCTAGGAACCTTCTCGATATTAACCAAGACCGTATCAATAAATGGCCGACCTAAGTGTCGATGGAGGACTTCCACGTGGTCACTGTCTGAAAAGTGCTCTGTTTCCCCACGCTGGGTCATGATATTGCAGACATAGGCTATCTCCGCCTTGGTCTCCAAGAGAGCCTGCCCAATCTCCTCAATGACAATATTTGGCAAAATCGATGTAAAGAGGGAACCCGGCCCCAAGACGATCATATCACTCTCGAGGATAGTATTGACCACTCGACGGCTGGCTTGGGGTGTTTCATCATCCAAGGTATTGGTCACATAGACATGGTCGATCATACCTGGATGATCTGCAATGTGGCTCTCACCTGCCACCTCAGAACCGTCTTTAAAGACTGCATGCAGTGTCAGAGGCTGATCGCTTGATGGGTAGATTTTTCCTGTTGTGTGGAAAAAGAGACTTAGCAGCTGCATGGCATTATAAGTGGACCCTTGCATTTCAGATAGGCCAGCAATGATAATATTTCCTAGCGGATGACCCGCAAAAGCTCCAGCCTCTTCTGAGAAGCGGTACTGAAAAACTTTCTCATAAAATTTAGGCATATCCGACATGGCTACCAGAACATTGCGAAGATCACCTGGTGGTGTCAGCTGTTGGATATTCTTTCTTAGTTCACCAGAAGATCCACCATCATCAGCTACCGTTACGATGGCTGCGATATCAACATCCTTTTCTCGCAAGCTTTTCAAAATGACGGGGATACCAGTTCCTCCACCAATTACCGTTATCTTTGGTTTTCTCATGAACGGTTTACCGTTTCCTTTCTTCTGTCTTTGTCACGATGGCTTTCATTGACAGGCCAGTTTTTAGCAAGGTCCTCAGCGATTCGTTTTGCAAAGGCAACACTACGGTGTTGTCCACCTGTACATCCTACTGCAATGGTTAAAACAGACTTGCCTTCTTTTTTGTAACTTGGCAAAATGGGCTCAATCAAGGCGAGTAAGTGCTGATAGAAACTTTCAGACTCTTCATGATTCATCACATAATCATAAACTGCTTGATCCTCACCTGTCTGATTGCGGAGTTCAGGGAGATAGTAGGGATTTGGCAAGAAACGGACATCAAAAACCAAGTCTGCATCGATAGGGATACCATACTTGAATCCAAAAGACATGACCTCTATACGGAAAGACTGAGCTTGTTCTTGATCCGAAAACTGCTCTGCAATGGTTTTACGCAGTTCACGAGGAGTGAGTTCTGTCGTATCCACCACATTTTGACTCATGTTTTTCAAAGGTGCTAGGAGTTCGCGTTCCAGCTTGATGCCATCTAAAATCCGACCATCAGCAGCTAGAGGGTGACTTCTTCTAGTTTCCTTATAGCGGGCCACCAATTCCTTATCTGCTGCATCTAAAAAGAGAATTTTGAAGTCCAAATCGTCTTGGTTTTCCAATTCATCCAAAACAGCCTGAATCTCTGAAAAGAAGGAACGGCTCCGCATATCGACTACTAGGGCTAACTTATGGTCATCATCCTTGGTCTCAACCAACTGCAAAAACTTTGGCAAGAGGGCTGGTGGCATATTGTCAATAGTGAAATATCCCAAATCCTCGAAGGACTGAATGGCTACCGTTTTCCCTGCGCCACTCATCCCTGTCACAATCACCAGGTGAAGTTGTTTCTTTGTCATCTATCTCTCCTTATATCAAAAAAAGTTTGGCAGAGCCAAACTTCAACTAGCTTATCCAATCTCTGCAATCACTTCAATTTCGACTTTTACATCACGAGGAAGACGTGCAACCTCTACAGCTGAACGAGCTGGAAATTCCTCTTTAAAGGCAGTCTGGTAAACCTCGTTAAAAGGAACAAAGTCATTCATATCGCTCAAGAAGCAAGTTGTTTTGACAACATGGTCAAAGTCTGTTCCTGCTTCAGCCAAAATAGCACCGATATTTTTCAAGACTTGTTCTGTCTGTTCTTGAATCGTTTCTCCTACAATTTCTCCAGTTTCAGGAGATAGGGGAACTTGACCGCTAGCAAACAAAAGATTACCAACGATTTTCCCTTGAACATAGGGTCCGATTGCTTTTGGAGCTTTTTCTGTATGAATTGTTTTTGCCATTTCTTTCCCTCATAATTTTTCTAATATTGCATCCCAAGCCTGATCCATCCCTGCCTTGCTGACAGATGAAAAGAGGATGAAGTCGTCACTTGGGTCAAAGTTTAATTTCTTTTTGATTGCTGATTCGTGCTTGTTCCACTTACCACGGGGAATCTTGTCCGCCTTGGTCGCAACGATGATAACCGGAATCTCATAATATTTGAGAAATTCGTACATCTGCACATCATCTGCTGACGGGTCATGACGGAAATCCACCAGACTGACCACGGCACGGAGATTTTCCCGAGTGGTTAGATATTCCTCAATCATGCGCCCCCACTTTTCACGTTCCTTTTTGGAAACGCGGGCATAGCCGTAACCTGGTACATCCACAA
Organism: Streptococcus oralis subsp. tigurinus; assembly: GCF_002093575.1. Classification (GTDB taxonomy): domain Bacteria; phylum Bacillota; class Bacilli; order Lactobacillales; family Streptococcaceae; genus Streptococcus; species Streptococcus oralis_CH. The sequence continues at coordinate 7,909 of NZ_LNVH01000003.1, forward strand.
AACGCATCTTGTCATCAATGTTAAAAAAGTTGAGTAGCTGGGTTTTCCCAGGTTTCCCTGATGTACGGGCAAGATTCTTGCGGTTGAGCATGGTGTTGATAAAACTGGACTTCCCAACATTTGAACGCCCTGCAAGGGCAATCTCTGGCAGGTCATCCTGCGGATAGTGGGACTTGTTGGCCGCACTGAGCAAGATTTCAGCATTGTGTGTATTGATTTCCATAGTCACCTCTAGGCTGTTTCTAGGATGGGTTTTTCCGTTCCATCGACAGCTTCTTTCGTGATGCGGACCAATTTCACATTTTCCTGACTTGGCACTTCAAACATAACATCTAGCATGGTTTCTTCGATGATTGAGCGAAGACCACGCGCACCAGTTTTACGTTCGATAGCTTTGTTGGCAATCTCTTGAAGGGCTTCGTCATCAAATTCTAACTCGACATCGTCATAGGAAAGCAAGGTTTGGTATTGTTTGACCAAGGCATTTCTTGGTTCTTTCAGGATGCGAACCAAGTCATCGACCGTCAATTGCTCAAGAGCTGCAAAGACAGGCAAGCGCCCAATCAACTCAGGGATAATCCCGAATTTTTGAATGTCTTCTGCGATGATTTCTTGCATGTAGGAGCTGTTTTCGTCAATCGCCTTGTTATTTTGGCCAAAACCGATGACTTTTTCACCCAGACGTTGTTTCACAATTTCTTCGATGCCATCAAAAGCACCACCCACGATGAAGAGGATATTCTTGGTATCTACCTGGATCATCTCTTGTTGTGGATGTTTACGTCCACCTTGAGGTGGTACACTGGCTACAGTTCCTTCAATGATTTTAAGAAGGGCTTGTTGCACTCCTTCACCCGAAACGTCACGTGTGATAGACACGTTCTCGCTCTTTTTGGCAATCTTGTCAATTTCATCAACGTAGATAATCCCACGTTCTGCACGTTCGATGTTAAAGTCAGCAGCTTGCAAGAGTTTGAGGAGGATATTTTCCACGTCCTCACCCACATACCCAGCCTCAGTAAGAGCTGTCGCATCTGCAATAGCAAAAGGTACATTCAAGCTCTTAGCCAAAGTCTGAGCCAAGAAAGTTTTCCCAGAACCAGTTGGACCAATCATCAAGATGTTTGACTTCTGCAAATCCACATCTTCTGACTCTTCACGCGTATCGTGGAAATTGATGCGTTTGTAGTGGTTGTAAACAGCCACTGCCAAGGCACGTTTGGCACGATCTTGACCAATCACATAGTGGTTTAAGATATTGAGGAGTTCGATTGGTTTTGGTACTTCAGACAAGTCTGCCAAGACTTCCTCGGCCAACTCCTCCCGAATGATTTCCTGGGCCAACTCCACACATTCATTACAGATAAAGGCGTTGTTCCCAGCGATTATTTTCTTTACTTCTTCTTGGCTTTTGCCACAAAATGAGCAATAAACCATCATATCATTTTTCCTATTTGTAGGCATGATTTCCTTCCATTCTAATTTATCATTCTATCTAAAATAAGGTCATATAAAAAGCGTGGACACTGTTGACCAGATTGGTAAAAGCATTCAACCAGAGTAAGGCAGACAGTCCATAGCGCTTCTTACGAAAAGCCTGTGCTCCAGTCAAAATACAGATCACACACAAAAAAGCTGTAAAAAATCCAAATATACTGCGCTCCATTAGACTTCCTTTCTATCTCGGTATTCGATGGTAAAATCATAGTCGTTTTTCTCATCTCGGGTGTAAGATTTACTTGCTACTGTCTCAAAACGAGACAAGTCAAACTCCTCAGGGAAATAGGTATCTCCCTCCACCTGAGCATGAATCTGTGTCACGATGATTTCATCTAAATACGGCTCAAAAGCCTGAAAAATCTGCTTTCCGCCAATGATATAGAGATTTTTTTCCTGACTCTGATACCACGCTAAAACAGACTCCACATCTTGAAATACGAGCGCCCCATCTATGACTTCTTCGCTATTGCGCGTTAAAATCAGGGTTTGCCGTTTTGGAAGCAGACGACGTCCCATGCCATCAAAAGTCACTCGTCCCATCAGTATAGCATGATTTAAAGTTGTTTCCTTAAAATGTTGCAACTCTGCTGGCAAATGCCAAGGGAGACGATTTTCCTTCCCAATCACACCTTTTTCATCTTGGGCCCAAATGGCTATGATTTTCTTTGTCATGCTTCCGTCCTTTTTATTGATACTACTATTTTATCAAAATTCTCCCAAAAAGGCTGTTTTGAAACGCGCGCAAAAGAGAGAAAAGGAGCAGGCTTCATTTAGCCTGCTCCTCTCGTCCCTAGGACATATATTTTTTTGCTTCTGATTCGATTTTTTCGACCACTTCCTGGATACTTAGTCCAGTTGTGTCAAGGTAAACTGCATCCTCAGCCTGTTTGAGAGGTGAGGTTTCACGATGACTATCCTTGTAGTCACGCGCAGCAATCTCTTCTTTCAACGTTTCCAAGTCAGTCTCAATCCCTTTAGCAATATTTTCCTTGTAACGACGCTCTGCTCTTTCTTCAACAGAAGCCACTAGGAAAATCTTGAGTTCAGCTTGTGGTAAAACAACTGTCCCGATATCACGCCCATCCATGACGATACCACCTTGCTGAGCAATCTCTTGCTGGAGCGAAACCAGTTTCTCACGAACCTCAGGAATGGCAGCAATGCTTGAAACTTTGTTGGTCACTTCATTTTCACGAATCGGATGGGTAATATCAACATCTCCTACAAAAACAAGTTGCTCACCTGTTTCTGAACGACCAAAACTAATGGGGTGTTGGTTAAGAAGCTCGAGAAGTTGATCTACATTTCCTGCATCCAACTGGTGCTTAAGCGCTATATAAGTCGCAGCACGGTACATAGCACCTGTATCGAGATAAGTGTAACCAAAATCTTTAGCGACAATCTTTGCGACCGTACTCTTACCACTCGAAGCTGGACCATCGATAGCAATTTGAATTGTCTTCATGACCGACTCCTATCTTGTCTTAATCACATCACCTGGGTTGGCAAACCAAGATCCAGATGACATGTGAGAAGGATTTAGGGCTTCTAGCTGGGCAATGGAAATCCCTGCACGTTGAGCAAGAGCTGCTTCTCCCTCTCCAGGCTGTACTGTAAGTGTTCCTTCACCCTCTGTAGTATGTTCTTCCGAACTGCTCTGTGAAGGTGTTGATTCAGAAGAAGTTATTTCCTCTACCTTGCTACTTGAAGATGATGATTCTTCCACTTTAGAACTTGAACTTGTAGAAGGAGACGATGCATCATAGAAGTCCTTCAAAGATGATGTACGATTGCTTCCACCGGTTGATAGGTAAATCAATACAACTACCATCGCTACAACAATTACAAAGAAGAGGCTAGCTAGAACTGTCAAGACACGATTCGCAACAACGCCTTTCCCTTTTTGTTTCCGGTGTCGACGCTCTGATCTTGTTTCTTCCTCATTGTTTTCGTAAATATCTTCTTGCCACGGTTCCTTTTCCATACCTTACTCCTTGTTTTTTTTACATTTTCTTATTACAATATAAATATGAAAGTCACACTTATACCCGAACGGTGCATCGCCTGCGGGCTTTGCCAAACCTATTCTGAACTCTTTGATTACCATGATAATGGAATCGTTCGATTTTGCGATGATCCCGTTGAATTGCAAAGAGAAATCGCTGAAAGCAGCGATGTTCTGGAGGCCATCAAAAATTGTCCTACACGTGCACTTCTAAAAGATCCATCATAGTTTAAAAGGGAGATTGATTTTGTAGATTCTCTTTATCACTTTAATCCCTTCACCTACTAGTTTAGCATATTTCTAGGTAAAATTATAGTCTTTTCCGGTTATTTTTTCCTTCAAAAATAGAAAGATTACTTTTTTCTTTGATGAGGAAGAGTGGTCTTTTTTTGGTTTCCAGGTAAATCTTACTGATATACTTGCCCAGAATCCCAATAGTCAGAAGTTGAATCCCCCCAAGAAAGAGAATGACAGCCATCAGAGAGGTCCAGCCAGATGTTGGATTTCCCAAAATAAGAGTCCGAAACACTACAAAAACAGTCATCATAAAAGAAATAAAACAAGACAGGAGTCCAGCTACAAAGGCTATACTCAAGGGGAAATCTGAAAAATTGAGAATCCCTTCAATCGAGTAGAAAAAGAGCTGTCTAAAACTCCAACTGGTCTTGCCAGCCTGTCGTTCAACGTTTGGATAATCAAGATAGTGCGTTTTAAAGCCCACCCAGGCAAAAAGCCCCTTAGAAAAACGATTGGACTCGGTCAAGGTTAAAATAGCATCTACCACAGACCTTCTCATCATCCGGAAATCACGGACACCCGAGGGTAGAGCCACTGGGCTGATTTTTTGCATGAGGCGATAAAAAAGATCAGCACAGAAACTGCGAAAGAAGGGTTCTCCCTCCCGACTAGTTCTCCGTGTCCCAACACAGTCCAAGTCAGCATTCTGATCTAGTAAGTCTTTCATCTCAAGCAACATACTAGGAGGATCCTGGAGGTCTGCATCCATCACGACCACCAGGTCCCCAGTCGCATGCTGTAAACCTGCGTACAGAGCTGCTTCTTTCCCAAAATTTCGCGAGAACGAGATATAATGCACCGCAGGATTTTGCTCCCGATAAGCTTTCAAAAGCTCTAAGGTCCCATCGCTTGAGCCATCGTCTATAAAGACATACTCGACTTCTGCTCCCAGGTCAGGAAGCAAATCTTCAACAGACTGATAAAAAAGAGGAAGTACTTCCTCTTCATTTAAACAGGGGACAATGATCGAAATCATTATCTTAGTCTTCAAATCCGTTTGGATGCTTACTTTGCCAACGCCATGCGTCTTCACACATTTTCGTGATATCAAATTCTGCTTCCCAGCCGAGTTCTGCTTTGGCTTTTGCAGGATCTGAATAGCAGGCAGCGATGTCTCCTGGGCGGCGTTCTACGATGCGGTAAGGAATAGGACGTCCCACTGCTTTTTCCATATTTTGAATAATTTCAAGAACAGAGTAGCCCTTGCCTGTTCCAAGGTTATAAATGTTAAGGCCTGAACCTTTTTGGATTTTTTGAAGAGCTGCAACGTGACCTTTGGCTAGGTCTACGACGTGGATATAGTCACGAACACCAGTTCCATCTTCCGTATCGTAATCGTCTCCGAAGACTTGTACTTGCTCTAATTTTCCAACAGCTACCTGAGTCACATATGGCAAGAGATTGTTTGGAATTCCATTAGGATTTTCTCCCAAGTCTCCACTTTCATGCGCTCCGATTGGATTAAAGTAACGAAGCAAGACTACATTCCATTCTGAGTCTGCTTTGTAGATATCGGTCAAGATTTCTTCTAGCATGAGTTTGGTACGACCGTAAGGATTGGTCACTGAAAGTGGAAAATCTTCTAAGATTGGAACCGTGTGAGGATCTCCATATACTGTCGCAGAAGAACTGAAGATGATATTCTTACAGTTTGCTTCTTCCATAACTTTTAAAAGACTAAGAGTTCCAGCGATATTGTTGTCATAGTAGGCAAGAGGGATACGTGTTGATTCACCTACAGCCTTCAAACCAGCAAAGTGAATCACACCTGTTGGCTCTTCTTGCTTGAAAATATCTCTGAGAGTATCAGTATCACGGATATCTGCCTCATAGAAAGGAATTTCAACTCCTGTGATTCTTTCAACAACTTCTAAACTTTTACGGTTGCTGTTGACAAGGTTATCCACTACAACCACTTGATGACCTGCTTGGATCAACTCAATAACAGTGTGGGTTCCGATAAAACCGGCACCACCTGTTACCAAAATCTTTTCTTGCATCTTTTTTCCTCGATTCTCGAATTATTTTTTCTTATTTTACCATTTTTGGTAGGGAATGTCATTTGCCATCCTAGAGGGGAGACTAAAATTTTAGTAAAATGCTTATACTCTTCGAAAATCTCTTCAAGCAATGTCAGCTTCGCCTTGCCGTGGGTATGGTTACTGACTTCGGCAGTTCGATCCACAACCTCAAAACAGTGTTTTGAGCTGACTTCATCAGTTCTGTCCACAGCCTCAAAGCCGTGCTTTGAGCAGCCTGCGGCTAGCTTCCTAGTTTGATCTTTGATTTTCATTGAGTATTATTCGCTTTTTACTCGTTTGACATAGTTTTCAATTGGATATTTTACTGGATCCAAAGTCAACTCCTTGTCTTGAACCAATTGGGCTAGATGGTAACCAATGATAGGACCCGTTGTGAGGCCTGATGAACCTAGACCACTAGCTGCATAGACACCTGCTAAACCAGGTACTTGCCCAAAGAAAGGGGAGAAATCACTAGTGTAGGCACGGATTCCCACACGCTCACCCGATGATTTTGCTCCTGCCAAGGCTGGATAGTGAGGCAAGGCCGCATCCTCCATTTGTTGGAGCAAGGTTTCATCTACCGTCAAATCAAATCCCATATCATTTTCATGAGTAGCGCCTAAGGACAATTTCCCACCTGCAAAAGGAATCAAATCCCACTCTCCTTCCGGCATGACAACAGGGTATGATTCCATGTCTTGGGCAAGCTGATAATCTCGGAGTTGCCCCTTTTGGGGACGAACATCTACCTCATATCCTAAAGGCTCCAAAATGTCCCTCAACCAAGCTCCTGTCGCCAAAATAACCTGATCAAACATCTCTTCACCAATCTGGTAACCTGATGCTAAAGGTGTCAGACTCACTTTTTCTTTGACCAGCTTGACCTGACTGGCTTCTAGCAAACGATTCACTAACAGTTGGCCATCTACTCTCGCTCCACCAGAAGCATAGAGCAGGCGGTCAAATCCCTGCAAGCCAGGGAATAATTCATTAGCTGAGGCTTGATCCGTGATAGCTAACTGACCTATTAAAGGAGATTCCTCCCTGCGCTGGAGAGCTAGTTCATAGAGTTCTTCTAACTTGGATTCATCCTTTTTCAAGAGAAGGACTCCCGAACGCTGGTAAAAATCTATTTCCTGACCAGACTTTTCTAAATCAGCCAATAAATCCACATAAAAGTCAGCTCCCAAGCGCGCAATCTTATACCAGGCTTTATTGCGGCGTTTGGAAAACCAAGGACTGATAATTCCCGCTGCAGCCTTGGTAGCCTGACCTTGTCCATGGTCAAAAACGGTCACTTCTAGGTCACTTTCTTTCGAGAGGTAGTAGGCAGCTGTTGCCCCCACAATCCCTGCTCCGATAATGGCTACTTTTTTCATTGTCTTCACTTTCTAACTAGATATGGTGGAAAGGATTAGTCGATGCCTGACTAGGCACAATATCAATAGACCAATCCTTCTCTTCCTTCCATTGAGTAAGAAGTGCTGCGATTTTTTCCACAAAAAGCACTTCGATATAATGCCCTGGATCCAATGCCAGCAAGCCTTCAGACAACATATCCTGAGCGGTGTGATAGTAGATGTCACCAGTAATATAGACATCTGCTCCCTTAGCTAAAGCATCCTTATAGAAAGATTGACCACTTCCACCACAGATAGCCACTCTTGAAATGGGCTTCTGCAAATCACTCTCTTGATAATGTACCATTCGAAGACTATCTAGACCAAAGACTTGCTTGACATGCTGGGCGAATTCCCCAAAGGTCTGAGTCGGAATATTCCCAATACGCCCAATCCCACGTTCTGGACCTGTTTCCTGCAGATAAGTCGTCTCCTCGATTCCTAGCATCTGGCAAAACCAGTCATTGAGCCCATTATCAACGATGTCAATATTAGTATGGCTGACATAAACTGCGATGTCATGCTTGATCAGGTCGATGTAAATCTGATTTTGCGGACGGCTAGCAACCAAGTCCTTGATGGGACGGAAAATTGGCGCGTGCTTGACGATAATCAAATCCACCCCTTTTTCAATGGCTTCAGCAACCGTCTCTTCACGAATATCCAGAGCAACCATGACCCTTTGAATATCCTTGTCTAGAGTTCCAATTTGCAGGCCACGACTGTCTCCCTCCATTGAAAATTCCTGAGGGCAAAAGGCTTCATAAGCTTGTATTACTTCACTTGCTAGCATGGAGCACCTCCTTGATGGCTTGAATTTTATGAGCTAGAACTTGACGTTCTTCTCGATTTTTCTCTGGGATTTGGTCAAGAGCAAACTCTAACTTAGCTGCTTCTTTTTGCCATTTTTGGATAAAGACTGGGCTGGTTTCTTTGGACAAGATAGGTCCAAAACGGACATCACTTGCTGATAGCTTCATTTGTCCTGATTCCACCACCAAAATCTCGTAGAATTTGCCAGCTTCTTCTAGAATGCTTTCTGCCACAATCTGAAAATCGTTGCCCTGTAGCCAGATGCGCAAGTCGTCTTCACGATTATTGGGCTGGAGGATCAAACGTTCTACATTAGCTAACTTGCCCAAACCTTCTTGCAATATGGTAGCAATCAAACGGCCACCCATACCAGCAATGGTGATGACCGACACTTGGTCTTCCTCTTCAAAGGCTGCCAAGCCATTTGCTAAACGAACTTGGATTTTCTCCTTTAAGCCGTGAGCCTCAACATTTTTAATCGCAGACTGGTAGGGTCCTTCCACCACCTCACCTGCAATGGCGCTTTTGATTTGGCCTCTCTTGACTAACTCGATTGGCAGATAAGCATGGTCACTCCCCACATCTAATAAAATGGCTCCCTGTGGCACAAAGGACGCCACCAATTCTAATCTCTTTGAAATCATCTTCTCTCACTTTCCAAAACTCTGTTACCTCTTATTATACCACATTTCAGTTAGCAATCTTACGCCTAAAAAGACCGCAATCCACAGATTGCAGTCTTTCTTTATTTTCTAGCTTGGTAACGACTAGTTAGAATGAAAATTAAGGTAAATACCAGCATCATGGCCCCATAAACAGGCAACGTTTGTCCAGTCAAGGTTGAAATTTCAAGCAACTTTTGAATCATTGGGAAGAGAGCTGTAGCTAGGAAACCACCTACTGACCAGACAACCAAGAGTACACGCCAGAGGGTAAATGGCATGCAAGCTCTAAATACAGATAAGAAACCGATAGACCCAAGGAGATAATAGAGTAGGGTTGAGATTTCTAACTCAGACCAACCTTGACTCGCTCCAAAAATTTTCACAAAAAGAACGCTGAACACGACCATGAGGGCACTTGGTAGGGCACGAAGCATGGATCTTCTGAGGAAGTTTGGTTCAACAGGCTTGATATTTCGCTCAAAAGTCAGAACGAATGGTGGGAAACCTTCCACGAATTGGTCAATCATGGTAATCTGGATTGGAATGAAAGGGAAAATCAAAATCCACTCAGATCGTCCCAGAAGAGCACTAGCGATACAGATGACTGCTAACAGGAAGGAATAGATGGTCTTAATCAAGAAAATCGGTGCGATATGGGCAATGTTATTGACCACACGACGACCTTCAAAAAGAATCTCAGGAACATCATTAAAGTCTGAGTTCAAGAGAACCAAATTAGCAATCTGACGAGTCGCAGGATCTCCCTCAGCCATCACAATGGAACAATCCGCCTCACGAAGGGCCAGGATATCATTGACTCCGTCCCCTGTCATAGCCGTTGTATGCCCTGCTTTTTTCAGCGTTTGGATGATGAGTTTCTTTTGATGAGGGGAAACACGTCCGAAAATAGCTGTCTCTTCAGCCATGGCAATCAATTCCTCATCCGTGATTTTTGAGCAATCAACATAGCTTTGATAGTCCGTAAAGCCAGCCTTCTGGGCAATGCTGGAAACCGTAACTGGATTGTCACCAGAGATAATCTTGAGGCCCACTTCCTGGGAACGGAGATAGTCCAGCGTCTCAGCTGCTCCTTCTCGAATGGGGTCCAAAATCTCCAGCAAGGCCAGGGCCTGAATATCAGATGGTTTCTGTGGTTTGTGGTGGTCCAGTTTCTCCTGACTGAGGGCTAAGACCAAGACACGTGACCCTCTCTCTAAGGCCTCTCTGGCTTCAGGGACTTCAGAGTCCAGCAACATCTCAGGCGCTCCTAAAAAAACAGTTCCCAAACCTTCCAACTCCATAGCTCCCCACTTGCGGTCGCTAGAGAAAGGCAGATTGGAAATCATAGGATAAGCAACTTCTCCCACAAAACGCTGGCGAATGGCTCGAGCTGTTGGATTTTTATCCTCACTATGAGCGATATAGCTAGTCAAAATGCTGGCAATAGCCTCATCACCATAAGTTTCCGTCAGAGGAAGAACAGCCTCCACCTGCATCTTCCCTTGGGTGATGGTCCCCGTCTTGTCCAGACAGAGCATATCCACGCGCGCCAAGGTCTCGACAGAGTACATCTCCTGCACCAAGACCCTTTTCAAGCCCAGCTTGATCACCGCAGTCAAGAGTGAAGTAATGGTCAAAAGGGCAATTCCCTTAGGCAACATCCCCAAAAGGGCTGTCGATGAATTTACAACGGATGACTTGAGAGGCAAGCCTTTTAACATCAAAGCTTCTAGCAAGAGAGCTAGACCAAAGGGAATGATAATCTTCCCAGTAAAACCAGCTAGCTTGTCCAGCGATTTCATGATACGGGAGTTGATCGGTTTCACTGTCTTAGCTTCCAGCATGAGTTTGGAAGCATAGTTGTCTGCCCCGACATGGTGAACTTGAGCCAAAACTGCGCCACTGGCTAGGAAACTCCCTGATAAAAGCAGAGCATCCACTTCTTTTTGCACCAAATCACTCTCACCCGTCAACATGGCTTCATTGACTTCCGCAAATCCTTCCAGAACCAAGGAATCACTAGGAATCTGCTCTCCCGCAGACAAACGAATGACATCTCCTAGAACCAATTCTTCTGGATCGAGAGCGACTTCTTGACCATCACGGATGGTTTTGACCTTTTCCTTGGTCATGAGATTGAGCTTGTCCACCATGTGTTTGGCTCGCAGCTCGGTCACAATCCCAGAAAAAGCGTTAAAGCAAATAACGGCAAAGAAGACCAGATTGCTCCAAGCCTGCACAAAGGCCAGCGCTAGGGCAATAACAAAGTTTAATGCGTTAAAAAGTGTAAAAACATTTCGTTTGAAGATTTGCCAAGTGCTGGTACTGGCCGAAGCAGTAAAATCATTGACCAAGCCTTGAGCCTGTCTTTCCTTGATTTCTCTTTGGGTTAATCCCATAATCTTATTTTTATCCATAAATTCTATCATATCATTTTTTCTAAAAGAATTCTAATCCCATCTAAAACTGTTGGCTGACAACTGAAAAAGTTTGCCAGTAATCTTTTGATAAGGTATAATAATAAAAGCAATACAATCGAAGGAGATCTCATGTTTTATACTTATTTGCGTGGACTAGTCATGCTGATCTTGTGGTCCATCAATGGCAATGCCCACTATCACAATACTGATAAAATCCCTAGCCGAGACGAAAACTATATCCTCGTCGCTCCTCATCGTACCTGGTGGGATCCTGTTTACATGGCCTTTGCGACCAAGCCAAAACAGTTCATCTTTATGGCCAAAAAAGAACTGTTTAACAACCGCATCTTTGGCTGGTGGATCCGTATGTGTGGCGCCTTTCCTATCGACCGGGAAAAACCTAACGCCTCTGCTATCAAATACCCTATCAATGTCCTCAAAAAAAGCGACCGTTCTCTCATCATGTTTCCAAGTGGAAGCCGTCACTCAAACGATGTCAAAGGCGGAGTTGCTCTGATTGCCAAGATGGCTAAGGTCCGTATCATGCCAGTTACCTATACTGGTCCCATGACCTTGAAAGGTTTGGTTAGCCGTGAACGTGTGGATATGAACTTTGGAAATCCTATCGATATCTCAGACATCAAGAAAATGAATGATGAAGGGATTGAAATGGTTGCAGACCGTATCCAAGCAGAATTCCAACGTTTAGACGAAGAAACCAAGCAATGGCACAATGATAAAAAACCAAATCCACTCTGGTGGTTTGTCCGCATCCCTGCCCTCTTCCTTGCTGTGATTGTTGGTATCCTAACGATTATCTTTACCTTCTTCGCAAGTTTTATCTGGAATCCAGATAAGAAGAGAGAGTCTCTTGGTTAAAAAATACAATTATCCCTTGGCAAAAGCCAAGGGATAATTCTTTTATTCGATTTTCCATTTTTGAGCCAACCAGTTGGAAAAGGCTAGGAATCGTTCAACCACTTGCTCATGATGCCCATAGGGATCAAAGACAAACTGACTAGTCGGATAGTGTTGTTGAAGACTGGTATGAATCTGCTCAGCATAGGCTGGTGCTTGAACCAAGCGATTGGTATGATGGGCTCCTTCTGTTTGGCCATTCTGTAAATACAGCAAACAATCTAAATTTTTCACCTTTTCTTCCTTGCAATAAGTCGTAAAATCAGGATACCAAAAGGAACCACAGATAGAGAAGATACAGGAGACCTTGTCAAAATGGAAAAGACTGTAGACTGCCGCCAGTCCACCTAATGAGTATCCTCCATAGGCAAGGTGATTTTTGTCCAGGCGATAAAGCGACTGCAACTTGTCTAAAAGACCTCCAAATAAATGGCCATGATAGGCATTTGCCTGACCGCCAAAATCTGGAGCTCCATCTCTCAGAGCAGATGCCTTCCATGGAGTGTAGTCATCTAGGCGATTTTTAGAGGTCAAGCCCACTAAAATCACAGATTCTGAAAGGGATGCTAGGAAATCCAAGTTTCCATCATTCAAGAGAATCGCTGGATAGGTTTGGTTGGGATCATAGGTCGAAGGAAGGCTGACCTTGACTTGGATCCCTTCCCAATCAAACTCATTATTTATTGATAAAGTCATTGATTTTCTCAAGGGAATCAATCACTGCTGGACCATAGTCCATCAACTCATCGTAAGAAATGGTCATGATTTTTTGATTCTTAATTGCAGGAACGTTTTCCAAAACTTCATTTGCCTTCATCAACTCTACTGCGTTGGCATCCAATTTTTTATTGCGGTCGCTGGTTACATAGATAATCAACTCAGGATCCATTGACACGAGATTTCCCAAGGTCAAGCCTGATGTTCCCGTTGCGACGTTGGTATAACCAAGTTGATTTAGAAGGCTTTCTTGCAAAGCAGACTTGTATGCACCAAAGGTTTCGTCATTATAAGCAACCATAATCAAAGCCTTTTTCTTTTCACCTTGGCTTGTTGGATTTGCTTTCTTAACAGCGTCAATTTTAGCTTGTAATTGGGCTGCGTATTCATTGGCCTTGTCCTGCACATTAAAAATCATTCCAAGATTTTTGACATCTTCTACGATATTTCCCAAATCTTGCTGAATCGTTGAGAGAGAAGCTTTTTGTGTATAGACTGGGATTTTGTTTTCATTCCAAGTGCTAACTGTTCCCAAGGATTTTTCAGAAAACATCATGTTTCGACCCATCACAGCATCTGGCTCATAAGAAAGCACTGTCTCTTGTGAGACTGTTTTTTTATCACCAATTTGAGGAATCGTCGCAATCGCGTCCTTGTATTTGTCCGTCACAGCATTGTCAGGGTTGAGCATGCCAGCAATTTTATCCTTCAAGCCTAACTCCAATAAGATTTCAGTGGTTGAAAGATTGTTGGTGATAACTTTTTCAGGTGCCTTGTCAAAGACTTGTTCGACTTCATTTCCCTTAGCGTCGTAGGTCTTGACCGTTAACGGATAAGTCGTCTCTGTGCTGGCCTTTTGACTTGTTTCTGTGCTAGACTGTGTGGCAGCTTTTTCTGTAGTAGTGTTGCCACAAGCTGCCATGGTTAGGGTAGCTACTGTTACGAGTAAAATGCTTAGTGTTTTTTTTCATCTTATTTTCCTTTTCATTCTTATAAATAGTGAATCATAGCTTGCTGATCCTCGGTCCAAGTAACCTGACTTTGAACTCCATATACAGTTTGCAATAACTCAGGGGTGATGGTCTCCTTTGGAGTCCCTTGGTAAAGGATTTCCCCCTCTTTCATCAGATAGAGATAATCCGAATAGCGACAAGCAAGTTGAATATCATGCAGGACAGCTAGAACATTGACCTTGAGATTCTTCACAATGGACAACAAGTCTAGCTGATATTTGATATCTAGGTGATTGGTTGGCTCGTCCAGGAGCAAGAGAGTCGGTTCTTGCGCCAAGGCGCGGGCTAATAAGACTCGTTGTTTCTCTCCCCCTGAGAGAGACGAATAGAGACGAGTTTTCTTCTCAAGCATATCCACCTTGACAAGAGCATCTTGAACAAGGGCGTAATCCCTTTCCTTTTCCTTTTGTAGAAAAGAGAGGTGGGGAGTTCTTCCCAGCAAGACGATTTCCTCAACTGTACAATCAAACTGCAATTGATTAAACTGGGTGACAACTGCCATCTGCTTGGCTGTTTCTTTGAGTGACCAATGCTCCAGCGGCTTTCCATCTAGGCTTATCAAGCCTTTGTCCGCCCTTTCCTGACGATAGAGGAGTTTAAGCAGACTGGTTTTCCCACTTCCATTTGGCCCTAATATCGTGTGGAATTGATGCCCCTCAACCTTAAGAGAAACTCCTTTGAGGATTTTTTTCTCTCCTAGTCCAAAGTGGACATCCTGACAAATCAAGTCCATATCAGGCCCCCACCTCCTTTCGCCTACCTCCAACAATGTAGATAAAGAAGGGAGCACCCACTAAGGCTGTAAAAATACCAATCGGCAGCTCAGCATTTGGAATGATGACACGAGAGAGTACATCTGCCCAGACCACAAAGAGGGCACCCAGTATGGTCGCAACAGGAAAAAGTCTCCTGTAATTCGTTCCTACTAACCCTCGAGCTAAATGTGGAGTAATCAGACCGACAAATCCAATAATCCCACAGGTTGCCACTAAGACCGCTGTCAATACAGCCACCATGGTCACATAAAGATACCAATAAAAGCGTAAGGGAATTCCCAAAGTTAAAGCAGCCTCATCTCCCATCATCATCGCATTAAAAACACGATACTGAGTAGCGAAAAATAGAAAAGCCAATCCTACTACTATAGTTGGCAGAACCAAGTCTGCCCAGGTAGTTCCAGCAAGCGAACCCATGGTCCAAAACTTAATGGTCATCACACTGTCCGCATTAGCGCCAACTGAGATAATAAAGTTGGAAAATGCCAGAAAGAGAGCATTGACCACCGTTCCTGATAAAATCAGACTAGAAGTCGTCATCCTGCCCTGCATAGAGGCAATGATAAGGACAGCGATTGTTGCCAAAATAGCTCCAAGGAAAGCTCCAAGGCTAATCACCAATTTTAAACCAAGAATGATGCTTAAGGTTGCTCCTAGAGTTGCACCCGCAGAAATTCCTAAGACATAAGGCTCTGCGATGGGATTGTTCACTGTAGACTGCATCACGCTACCACACATGGAAAGACCAGCCCCTACTATCAGACCGAGTAATACTCGAGGGAATCTCATATTCCATACAATGGCAAGAGTGGACTTGGAAACCACTCCTATCTCAAGAGGAAAACCCAACCTACTCAAAATAATCCGATAGGTATCTCCTAGATCAATCGCAACGGATCCCATTGAAACAGCTAAAAAGAGGGAAATTCCTAAAACACTTAGCAAAATACCCAAAAACAACACAAATTGCAGGTCCCGTCGGCTTCCAGAAAATTTGGAAAGCATGCAAACCTCCTTTGATAGAATCTTAAAAATTTAGAAAATTCTCATAAAAAGTATACCATATTTCTATTAGATGAACAAGGACAGAAACATATATAGAAAAAGCCCTCTGAGATCAGAGAGCTTAGCTGTCTATAAAATTAGTGAAAATTCTTTATATCACCAATTCTCCCACTGAGTTTCAATCTTGACCTCACCATAGTTGCTTGGTGAGTACTTGCTGTCATAAATAGAGCACCAATCTTTCAAGACTTTCTGATTGACGATTTCGTCGTAGTCTTTCTCTAATTCTTCTTTGGAAATATTATTTTGCCTTAAATATTCTCTTACTTTTTCTTCATCATTAATGTACTCTCCAGCCTTTCTTGGCTCTTCAATGATGGCAAGTTTCCTTTTGAGTACTTTCTTTTGCATATTATAGTGTGCCGAATACCATAGGGTAATATTCGAATTAGTCTTTCTTTCAAAACGAATTGACATCCCTTTAATACCTGAACCAAAATTAAAGTTAATGGTTATATCACTATAGCCTTTGGGAAGAGTTTCATACTTTCCAAAAGGAGTATAAGATATATTTGGGTCATCACTTGGCCAACCTGGACTGATTTTAAACCCATCTATGTTTCTTAAAATATTATTTGTATGATATGTCTTCTCTGTCTCCTGGTAGATTTCATCAAAAATGTTGTTAGGTTGTTTAGGAAAAAAGGAAAAATAAAATAATACAACTGGTAAGACTAAAGCTAATAAACTGAATATTTTCCTCATCATCATCCTCCTACTCCGCCACGGCTTCCAAGCGATTTAAAAATGTCGATACTTCTGGATAGTTACTTTTGATATATGCTTTAATGGCATCTTCCCCTTTTTCCATAACCTCTAATGGGAGAATACTAGCATAGATAGTGCTTCTAACCTGCTTCCAATCTTTATTTTTCAAGAATTCTCTTTCTCTCAGAGTCGAATCCTTTTGAAGATCAGCATAGTAAGAAGTTATGGCTTGGTCATAGGATTGCCCCTTCTGCATGCGGCCGATAAGGTTGACCGAGTCTAGGTCTGCTTTGTAATCATCCTCACCAATGCTTGGTTTCTTATCCGTAGCATTTTTAGTCGTGTCTCCTTCCCAGCCTGAAAGATCCTTGACATGCTCTCTACCACCATAGAGATCGGATAACTGGAAACTGCTAGGATTTAGATGGGTGGCCATGGTAATGGACTGGTGAGTAAAGTCTGCGTGACCTGCTCCATTGTTAGAATAAGCTCTCAGTTTGCTATCCCAAAACGTATCAAAATCAATCCCAGTTCCATAAATTTTTTCAAATGATTTTTTATAAGAAGTGTAATAATTTGAGCCTGTTTCTTCATCAGCAGTCTTAATAGCATCGATACTTTCATATTTGCCCCCAGCCATCTCATGCTGCAGTCTAAGATTATAAATCAATTTTTTTGCATCTGTTTCATCTTTGATTCCAAGTTCTTTAAAAATTTCAAGAAGCGGTTTTTCTACTGTCCTTGATTTTCCTGTAATCGAACTACCAACAGTCACATTATAAAAATAAGTTTTCAAATGACCCGCTGTTTCATTCCACTGAAACCCATCATAGTAGGCTGCACCGACGATTCGCAAAAAGATATAGTCACGAAATTCTTGACTTGAGGTTGGGAACTTCTTGTCTATCCCCTGCTTGATGGTCAAGAGTTGTTGGGCTGTCTCGGCATCAAAGCCGTATTCTGCCATCATGGTTTGGACAAAGGCCTTCTCTTGACGACTGAGCTTCAAGTCCTTTGTATCAGAATATGCAGTCAGGTAGTTGGCCCAAGTCAGGTCAGATGGGACTTTAAAGACTCCTTGCTTGGCATCCCAGCTCGTTTCGATCTGGGCCAGCCCACGACTCAACTGCACGTCGATACTGTCTAGTTCATCGAACAATCCTCCTGAATAGCTATCATAGGTTCGCAGGTCTCTCAAGATTGTTTCATAGACACGTTTATTCGCGTGGTGTCCTCGCATGAGTTCCACATTACTGCGTCTCAGTCTTCCTTTTTCTTCACTATCCATGGTCAAGCTAGAAATAGATTGGTTGACTTCATCCAGGTAGGCGATCATTTGCTCTTCCTGGCGGAGCTTATCAAGTAGATCATCCTCACGCCAACTCTTGCTGTCGACCATACTTTGGTAGTCTTCTGGTAGTTTCTTGATGGCTTGAGAGAAGGTTTCTGCATAGAGTTGTCCCCCTTTGCTCAAGGGTAGTAAGACACTTGCAAAAAAACTTCTAGCCGAATCATAAGCGTTGCCCTTTAGACTCTCCGTATCCTCTGAAAACTTTTGGATGGCTAATTGCAAGTCTTGATAAGCTTCCACCTGAGATTGGCACATGGTCGCTACACTCGAACTTTGTAGTTGTGATTGGTCCAAATACATATCAATGCCCATGTTGTTTTTCCTCCTCTCTTTCTAGTTCTTTGCGTCTTTCATAGTAAACCGCATCCAAGTCTCCCTCTAACCGGAATTTTTCTTTTTTCAAATCATCCATGTGGTAAGTGAGGTCCTCAAAGATTTGGTTTTTGAGTTGGTTTCTTTGCAGGAGCGTTTCTTCCAACTGTCCTGCGTATCGGCTCTGATAGGCCGCCTCCCACAAATCACTTTGATAACGGTGGCTAGCTCTATCATATCCTTCAAAGGTTTCTATCAGTTCTTTGGTGCGGTAGTTCTCTTTTCCATTGTCTTCTAGCTGGTACAAGAGTTCTCGCTCTCTTTTCTTCAACTCATCTAACTTGCTCATGTATGACTCCCAAAACCATTGGCCGCAGCCACATCTAGCGCTTCAAAATCACTCGCCACAGAGTGAAGTCGCTCTGAAGTTAGGGTGACAGCGGCTGTAATCTGACTAGCTAGATTTTGATCCTTTGTCAGACATTGATGGGCCTTATTATTCCCTTGAAGGGTCGTTAAGTCATCCTGACTAGCCGCAGCGATCGCTGTTAATGATTGACAAGCATTTTTAAGCTGAGTCGCATATGTTTGCGCAAGATTTATATCACTTTTTACTGTTGACATGACTGTTGTATCCTTTTTCTCATTCCCTAGTGATAGGTACACTCCATTTAGCTATATAGGCCTATTATACCATGTTTTGAACACAAGCCCTAGTTTATGCTATCTTTAGATAATAGAAAAATCTTATAGTGAAAAAGATGAAGCTCCTTGTGTTCATCGAACACTGTGTCGTTTCCCTATTTTCATACGTATTTTTAACGCCCTTAGCATCATGATTCTTGCTGGATAAAACGTTTATAGACTAGGCGACAAGCCGAAGATTGTACAAAATTTTTAATGAAACAAAAAAATCTCCCCGAAGGGAGATGATCTGGTTTATTTTACCTTACAGTGCTAAGAACCGCAACAGAAGATCATACTGGAGTATATCGAGGTAAGGTGACGAAAGTAAAAGAGCTACCCAATTTAGAGTAGCTTCATTATCAAGATATGCTCAATTGAACACGGCCTAAGCACTTGGCAAAAAAGATAAAATCTCCTAGAAACTGAAGTTTCTTCGTCAATTTTCCTATTTTTGCTTTGTGCTTTTGACGGCCTTTGTATCTTGAATTAACGACGAAGTCCTAGAGAGTTGATTAACTCACGGTAACGGTTAACGTCGTTTTTACGCAAGTATGCAAGCAAGTTACGACGGCGACCGATTTTCTTCATCAATCCACGGTAAGTAGCGTGGTCTTTTTTGTGTTGTTTGATGTGTTCGTTAAGGTGGTTGATTTCCCAAGTAAGGACAGCAACTTGAACCTCTACTGAACCTGTATCACCTTCGTGACGTGCATATTGTGCGATGATTTCATTTTTTTTCTCTTTTGAGATTGCCATGATGTTTCTCCTTTTTATTTGGCTTCATCCGAGTGACAGGTTGGCATGCCTGTAACCAAGAAGAAGTTATTTGTCTTTACGACAGTTCTTATTCTACCAAGAAGCAGGGACTTTGTCAACTGATTTACTATTTAAAACCTTGAATTACTCTACTGATTTCAGGGCTTCGAGCATATCCACTTTTCTCAAGTGGTGATTGACAAAGACCCCCAGTAGGGCTAAGATTACAGTCACTGCGACGATTGGAAGAGCATAGACTTCCCAGCTGACTTGAGGATAAAAGAGTATGGTGGCAGGTGAAATCATTTGAATCAAAAATTGATGTAAATAGTGGCCAGCTACCAAACCGAGAACAATCCCCACAAGAGATAGCACCATGGTCTCGCGATAGATATAGAGGGTCACTTCTTTATTGTGGAAACCGAGAACCTTGATAGTCGAAAGTTCACGGATACGTTCTGCCACATTGATATTGGTTAGATTGTAAAGAATGACAATGGCTAGTAAAACCGAAACAAGGACAAGGATTGCCATCGTTTTATTGAGCGAACTAGCCACGGATTCAAAGAGATGGATAGCCGTCGCATTTTGGACGACCCCAGAAACAGCAGCTTTTTCCATGAAAGTAGCCGCTTCTTTCTCCGTATTGGAAGGTGTTGGATCTTTTAATTTTACTAGGTAGGTATTGTCTTGCGGACTGGTTCCATAGACTTGTTCGTAAGTCGCTCGTTTGAGATAAACAAAGTGTCCAACATAATTTTCAGAAATAGCCGCGACCTTGATTTCCTTCCCATCAAGCTCCAACTCGTCCCCAACCGTAACACCTGCTAGTTGGGCTAATTTTTGACTCACGACCGCTCCATCAGTGACCTGCACCTCTCGCCCATTCTCCTCTAATGCGATAAAGGGTTTGAAATCTTCTCTGTTTGTGACCATCATGGTGATCGTTTGAAGTCCTGCTTTTCCTTTAAAATCTTTTTCAATGGATTTTGAGTAAATCTTTTGATAAGTGTGGATCGATTCAGCTTGCAAGGCACTTTCTAGATCTGTTTTTTCTTGCTCACTCGCACTGCTCTTTTCCGCTACAATCATCTGGTATTGCTGGATTTGTTCAAATTGACGCTCGACAACTCCTCCTACAGAAGACTGAATGCCAAGACCTGTAAATAGGAGAGCCACCGAACCCGCAACTCCAAAAATGGTCATCAACATCCGTTGCTTATATCGGAAAATATTTCGCGCCGTAACCTTATGAGTAAAACTCAAACGACTCCAAATAAAGCTCAGGCGTTCCAGCAAAATCTTTGATCCCTTAACGGGAGGTTTTGGAAGTAAGAGTTGGGCTGCTTCATCATGTAATTCCCTTCGCGCCACCAGATAAGCCGGCAAAACGCTGGATACCCAACTTAAAGCTAGGGCAATAAGACTATAAGACCAATAGAAATACTCGTGACTTTTTCCAACAACCATCCCAGCTGTTATAACATCTGAAATCACCCCTGCAAGAAGATAATGTCCAAGAAATGTTCCTATAATGGTTCCCACAGTTCCTGCAAGAAAACCATAGAGGATAAACTTGGCAACTATATCTTGATTCCGGTAACCTAGGGCCTTGAAAATACCAGCATTGGTACGTTCTTCGTCTACAAAGCGAGTCATCGTTGTAAAGGTCACCATTGCAGCGACCATATAAAGCACCACTGGGAAGATATTCCCGACTGAACGAATGCTTGACGATGCATTGCTGTACATAAGGTAGCCTTGACCACCTGGCATAGTTTCTCGATTGTATACGTGGTATTTCGGCTCTGCCAGTTCATCAAGCTCTCTCTGGCGCTGTTCTAGCTTCTCTTTTTTCTTAGATAGATCACTCTCTGTCTGAGCCAGCTTTTCTTTTTTTGTCGCCAGTTCTTCCTTAGCTTTTGTCAGCTGTCCCTTGGCTTGACTCTTTTGTGGTTCTGGTAAAGCGGTCGCTTGTTCTTCTTGCGTTTTCAAGCGACTTTCAGCCTGCTCTAACTGACTCTTGCCATTTTGAAGGTTGCTTTCAGCAGTTTGGAGCTGATCTTTCCCCTCTTCCAGGCTCTTTTGCCCAATTGTTTTGATGTTTGCCAATCTTTTTTGACCATTATCGGCAAGTAAGTCTTGCAACTCTTCCTGATGTTGGGTTCGTTTGGTCTTATAGTCTGATGAAAAAGTATCCAGATTTTTTAAATCATCATAGCGCACACGCGCAATACTGTAGACTTCTGTATCAAACTGACTGGGTAAAATCACTCCGTAGCCAGCCAAGCTTCCATTTCCACTACTAGCACTCCCTAAATCTTTTTTAGAAAGGATTTCACCCGACTGAACAAATCCAGTAATTGTGAAAGTTTGGGTTTTTAGGATGGTCTTTTCTTCTTTCTTAGTAAAGGTAATGGTCTCTCCAATCTGATAACGGTCTTTCCAGAAATCAGCCAAGGCAATTTCCTCATCAGACTCTGGCAGTCGCCCTTCCGTCACTTGGAAGGTTGAAATGCTCTCTGGTTTGGAATAAAGTCGAACCGCCTCTTCACTATTTTCAACGGTTAGGTCTGCCATATAGCCAAACTCAACACTTGCTCCTTGAAGTGTCTTTAGTTCGTCTTGGTCTTCTTTATCCAAGCCATAATCAGCAATCACGGCCAGATCCAGAGTATTGGCTTTACGGAGATAATCTTCTGCCGTACGTTCCATATTTGGACTGGCTACTTTAAGACCTACTAGGGCTAGAGAACCCAGCATCATCAAGGTCAAGATAGAAACAAAACGCCCCTTAGAAGCAGTTACCGACTGGAGTAGGTCTTTTCGGCATGTTTTTTTCATGCTAATACTCCAACGTATCAATATCCTGCGGATGCTCATTAATCGTCACACTCTTAACCGTGGCATCACGCATGTGAATCACCCGGTCTGCAATAGGAGCTAGCGCGCCATTGTGGGTCACAATAATCACAGTCGCCCCCTTTTGACGAGACATGTCTTGGAGAATCTTCAAGACTTGCTTCCCCGTTTGGTAATCCAAGGCACCTGTCGGTTCATCACAGAGGAGGATCTTAGGATTTTTGGCTACAGCGCGTGCAATGGAGACTCGCTGTTGCTCCCCTCCAGAAAGCTGGGCTGGAAAGTTATTGAGGCGATGAGCCAGACCTACATCTGTCAAGACCTGCTCAGGATCCAAGGCATCTGTAACGATTTCTGAGGCCAGTTCCACATTTTCCTTGGCTGTCAGATTGGAGACCAGATTGTAAAATTGAAAAACAAAACCTACATCTTCACGACGATAGTTTGTTCGTTGGTGCGAACTATAGTTGGCAATATTAGCACCATCAATCCAAATCTCCCCCTCATCATTGGTATCCATACCTCCTAAAAGATTGAGAACGGTTGATTTTCCAGCACCTGATGCGCCAAGGATAATAACCAGCTCCCCCTTTTCAATTTCAAAATTCACATCACGATTAGCCACAATCTCCGTATCCCCAACCTGGTAACGCTTGTAGCTGTGTTTCATCTCAATATAAGCCATTAGACACACCTTCTCTCAAACAAATTACTTCCTATTATCATTATAACGCTTTTTCAACTAGTTGGAAACCAGAAGCAAAAACAAAAAAAGCCTAGGAATCCTAGGCTTTCTGTTTATAGATTATTTTCCAAGGTAGTATTCTTTTACGACGTTCAATTTTTCGTCGAATTCGAATACCAATGGTGGGAAGTTAGGGATTTCTACACCCATGATTTCATCATCTGACAAGTGTTTGATGTGTTTTACAAGGGCACGGATTGAGTTACCGTGAGCTCCTACGAATACGTTTTTACCATCTTTAAGTGCTGGAGCGATTTTATCTTCCCAGAATGGAAGGGCACGTTCCAAAGTCACTTTCAAGTTTTCAGCATCTGGAATGACTGAGTCGTCAAGTGAAGCGTAACGACGGTCAGTGTGTGCTGAGTATTCGTCATCATGAGGCATTGCAGGAGGCAATACATCGTATGAACGACGCCAGATGTGAACTTGCTCATCACCAAATTGTTCAGCAGCTTCAGCTTTGTTTTTACCAGTCAAACCACCATAGTGACGTTCGTTCAAGCGCCATGATTTTTCAACTGGAACCCAAAGTTGGTCAGCAGCTTCAAGAGCCAAGTTTGTTGTTTTGATCGCACGTTTCAATACTGAAGTGTAAGCTTGGTCAAATTCGATACCAGCTTCTTTGATCAATTTACCAGCGTCAATCGCTTGTTGTGTTCCTTTATCAGACAAATCAACATCAGCCCAACCAGTGAAAAGGTTAGCTTTGTTCCATTCAGACTCACCGTGGCGAGCAAAAACCAATTTTACCATTAGATGGATTCTCCTTTTATTTTTCGAGGTTTCCCTCGTTTATCTATTCTATTTTACACAATTTTTCACAAAAAATCTAGTTAAAATCAACTAAAAAGAGAAGAGCTTAGCAGTCTTCTCTTTATCGTACTATCATAATTGTTCTCGATAGAGGATGAAATAGTCCCGTCCAAATAATTGGAAAACTACTACTCTTCAATTACAAATTTTTTCAATGTTCCAAAGTAAAGTGAACCACCAATAATGGTTAGAATTCCACCTACCCATCCTAAAAATGGAATCAAGCCGACCGCACCACCTACAATGAGCAAGACAGAAGGTGCATTCGTGACACGTTCATCATCTTTATAATAAACAATAGCCACAATTCCCAACACTAAAACAGCAATTTTAACCAATGACAAAATAATTGAGAGCCCTGTCAATGTCCCAACTGTTACATCTGCGTCTTCAGTTGCCGCAGCAGCTCCAACAGCCATGATAAACATGATAACTGGCGCTAAAAGCAATACAATTCCTGAAATAAGACCAAAAATAGCGTTAACACGAGCAAGTGTATTTGTTTTCATAATAATCTCCTTAAAATTTTTATAGGTATTATTCTATCATAATTTCTCTAAAAATTAAACAATTTTATAATAAATATTGATTTTCAAAAAATAATTTTAAGTTCTATAGTCTCTTTATAATTAGTAGAAATATAAAATTATGAGAAAACTGAATAGTTGATTATGTTAATTATCTACACGGACAGGCCAGGAAGAACTTCATTCTGGGAAATGGACTAGTAAATTTTCCCATGATAAAGCGCATAATATCAAAGCACTTGAACTCTTGATATTATGCGTTTGTATGATTTTAGTGACCTTTCTCAGTCTCTTTCTGATTATTTTGCTTCAAATCCTTCTGCGACTGCATCCGCAAAGTTTTCTTCTACAATACTTGCACAGTGGTCACAAATGACGGCATAGTAACTACGCTCAGCAGTAGTTGGATCGATACGACGGCAGCGGTCACATACTTCACCTGTAGCGCGTTCAACTGTAAAGGCAACATCCTCAAAGCTAACTGCGCCTTCTGGAGCTGTACCTTCAGCGATGGTCAATTCTGACACGATCAAAAGTTGAGCCACATTGCTATCTACTGCTCCAAGAAGAGTTTTCACAACTTCGTTTGGATAAACTGTCAAGTGTGCTTCGAGTGATTTACCGATTACTTTTGCATTACGAGCTTCTTCCAAGGCTTTTTGAGCTTGTCCGCGGAAGTTCATGAAGGCTGCCCAAGTATCCAAGATTTCTTCTTGATTAGCAAAGGTTTGAGCTTCTGGCAATTCTGACAATTGAACAAAGTCTTCAGCTTCAAACTCAAGATATGACCAGATTTCTTCTGCAGTGTGAGGAAGAATTGGTGTCAAGAGTTTGGTGATTTTGACAAGAATGTCATAGAAGACAGTCTGCATTTGACGGCGTTCGAGTGATTTGGCACCTTCGATGTAGACAACGTCTTTAGCAAAATCAAGGTAGAAGGCAGACAAATCAACGTTAATAAAGTTCACCAAGGCCTTGTAGATTGTCAAAAATTCAAAGTCAGCATAGGCATCACGAATTGTTTTCACAAGTTGGTTAAAGCGAATAGTCATGTACTTATCAACAGAACGAAGCTCATCGTAAGCCACTGCATCTTGAGCTGGATTAAAGTCAGATGTGTTAGCAATCAAGAAACGAAGAGTGTTACGAATCTTACGGTAAGTTTCAGAGACTTGGCTCAAGATATCCATAGAGATACGCACGTCATTGCTTGAGTCCACACTTGTTACCCAGAGACGCAAGATTTCCGCACCAAATTGTTTTTCAACATCACTTGGAGCAATGGTATTTCCAAGGGATTTAGACATCTTTTCGCCCTTACCATCAAGGGCAAAACCTTGTGACAAGATTTGTTTGTAAGGAGCAACGCCATGGTTGGCAACAGATGTGATAAGTGATGAGTTAAACCAACCACGGTATTGGTCAGAACCTTCAAGGTAAAGATCTGCTGGGTATTTGAGTTCTGGACGGTTGACCACTACTCCATTCCATGATGAACCTGAGTCAAACCATACGTCCATGATATCTGTTTCTTTCTTGAACTCGCCATTTGGTGAACCTGGATGAGTAAATCCTTCTGGCAAGAGGTCCTTAGCATCACGTTCCCACCAGATGATAGAACCGTGTTCCTCAAAGAGTTGAGCCACGTGCTCAATCGTTTCAGCAGTCATGATAGCTGTACCATCTTCTGCGTAGAAGATTGGAAGTGGAACACCCCAAGCACGTTGACGAGAGATAACCCAGTCACCACGGTCACGAATCATATTGTAAAGACGAACTTTTCCCCATTCTGAGTGGAACTTCACTTTTTCAATTTCATCCAAGATTTCTTGACGGAATTTAGATACAGAGGCAAACCACTGTGGAACAGCACGCCAGATGATTGGTTTCTTGGTACGCCAGTCAAATGGGTATGAGTGAGAAATTTCTTCTTGAGCAAGGAGCAAATCGCCCAGTTTTTCGATAACAGTTGGAACAACCTTGTCATAGAACTGACCTGCAAATTCAGGGCCAGCATTTTCCATCATAATACCGCGTTCGTTAACTGTTACAGCAACTTCAAGGCCGTTGGCAACACCAACATTGTAGTCGTCCTCACCAAAACCAGGGGCTGTATGGACAATACCAGTACCAGAGTCAGTCGTAACGTGGTCACCGAGGATCACCAACTCATCTACAGCTGTATCCCATGGGTGAGCTGTCACAATTTTATTCAATTCTTGACCACGGTAGGTCGCCAAGACCTGAACATCAGCCCAGCCAAATTTCTCAGAAAGACTATTCAGTAATTCTGAAGCAACCACAAACTTACGTTCTTCACCAGCTGGTTGTACCAATACATAATCAATATCTGCTCCAACAGTCAAACCACGAGAGGCTGTGATAGTAAATGGTGTAGTGGTCCATACGACAATATAAGTATCCGTATCTAGAACACCTTTTCCGTCTTTGACGCGGTTAGCATAGTAAAGGGAAGTTGAAAGCAAGTCATGGTATTCAATTTCCGCTTCAGCAAGAGCTGATTCAGATGACCAAGACCAGTAAACTGGCTTGGCACCACGGTAGATGTAGCCTTTCTTAGCCATTTCACCAAAGACACGGATCTGAGCCGCTTCATAGTCCGGAGTCAAAGTCACATAAGGATTTTCCCAGTCACCAGAAACACCCAAACGTTTAAAGTCTTCACGTTGTTTATCAACTTGAGAAAGAGCATACTCGCGGCAAAGTTTCAAGTACTCAACCAAGTCCATTTCTTTACGTTTCACGCCCTGTTTTGCCAAGACTTGCTCGATTGGCAATCCATGTGTATCCCAACCTGGAATATAAGGGGCGTAAAATCCAGACATAGATTTCGAACGAACAATAATATCTTTAGAAATCTTGTTCATGGCATGTCCAACGTGGATATTTCCGTTTGCATACGGAGGTCCATCATGCAAGGTGAAATGTGGTTTTCCTTGGTTCAATTCTTGACGACGTTGGTAAAGTTTTGCTTCTTCCCATTCTTTTTGCCAAACTGGTTCTTTAGTTGGAAGACCAGCACGCATAGGAAAGTCTGTTTTCCCTAAATTGAGGGTTTCTTTAAGTTTCATTGTTACTCCTTTAATTTAAAATGACAAAATAAAAACCACGATTCGCAAAAAGGACGAAAATCGTGGTACCACCTTTGTTCGAAAAAAGACAGGGTCTCTTTTCCTCTTTTCCCGTAACGTGGGGGACGTCCAGTCTTACTGCTTTCGGACTGGATTGCTTGAGAGGATAATCTAACCACTAGGGATTGCAGGACTCTCACCATCTCCCGCTCGCTGAAAATATAGTTGGTTGGATCTTGTTCTCACATTTTTTATAGGATAAGAACAGATTCTTTGTTTGCATCGTCCTCAGTTGCCACAGTAGCTTCTACTTCAACTGACTCTTCATGCTGGTCACTTTCTTCTGTCTGTTGATTTTGTTGAGCTTCAAACTCAGCTAATTCTTTGTTGCCAGCCTCGATACGAGCTTGCAATTCAGCAACCTCTTCTGGTGTGAATTGACGAGTCATATCAATTGGCTCTTCCTCTGGTTGAGAAGGAATAGTTTCACCAAGAACTTCACCCACCACTTCTTTAAAGGCTTCATCACTTGTTTGAAGATACGTTGCTGTTGGGCGAAGAATATCTTCCCAATCAGATGACTCAACAATTGCTAATTGACTTTCAATCGTAGACTTGAGGCGTTGATGGAATACTCGGCTCTTGTTCTTCAACTCTTCTGTTTCAACAGCAACTTTCTTCGCATTATCTGTAGCCTGACGGAGAATTTCATTTGCCTTGTATTTCGCTTCTTCAAGCAAACGCTGAGCGTCTTGTTCAGCTTGTTGAATAATATTGTTTGAACGTTCTTGAGCAGCCTGTTTAACACGCTCCGCAGTATCTTGAGCAATCAAAACTGACTGACTCAAGGAATCCTTCATCTCATCAAAGTAAGACAAACGTTCTTCCAAACTCTTGATGTGTGTCTCTTTATCGTGATTGCTACGAACCAAATCTTCATAGTCACGAACAACGATATCCAGAAATTCATCTACTTCTTCTGGATCAAAACCTCTAAATCTTGTACCAAAGGTTTTATCTTTAATTTCTAACGATGTAATTGGCATACTTTTCCTCACTTACTTAATAATAATTGAATGCTTAATTTTATCTTGTCTTTTTTTGTCTGTCCATTGTCTTTGACAATTTTTAGACGACCAAACTTTCTCACACTGATCAAATCTCCAACTGCAACCTGGTAATCACTTTTTTCAACCAGATGATAGTTTACCTGGACAGATTTTTTCTCTATCAGTTGACTAGCTTGGTTTCTAGATAATTTCAAGGCACTTGATAAGAGGGCATCCAATCGAAAACTCGAAACTAAAATTTCTCGTTCTCTATAATCAATTTTAGACAAAATCCTATCGGTAAAAGGACGTTCCTCCAGCGATACAGGAAGTCTGCCAATCTTTCTTATTCCATCCTGAAAAAGAGGAATGAAATCACGATTGACAAAAATCTGTGCTCTCTTTTCATCTACCAAGATATCACCAAATAATTTACGGTCAATTCCTAGTTGGTTGATGATTGTTCCCAATATTTTTCCATGACTCAGTTGCTCAAACTTACTCGGATAGCAAATTTCCAACAAGGCCATTTCAAAGTCTGATATCTCCGGTTCAAAGTAATCTGGATAGAGAAGAACTCGAACCGACTCTGTCGGAAGAAAATCACCACTACTTTGGCAACCCAGTCCGTATGTCCCAGCTAGTACCCTCAAGATCTGTTCCTGATGGGGATTGATAAAAGGAGTAAGTACCGGCGCGTAGGTATCTTCTACCCGCTTGAACCACTCTAAACCCTTATCAATAAAGGGAATATCATCTTGGGAAAAATGCTGATAAATGGCTCGATTTACTGTCATAGTAATAGGACTAGTCGTGTTAAGAGATTTCCAACAAACTGAATCAAAATCAGCGCTGCCCAAACCGTAAAATCAAGACCAGCAAATTGTAGATTGAGCTTACGAAGTGGCTCAATAACTGGGTGAGCAAGTCTGATAACTAGGCGTCCCAGCTGGCTTTCATAGGCATTTGGAAACCATGAAAGAAGAGCAAATGCAACGAGAATGATGGAATAAATGCTAACCGCATTTTGGATTAAACGGATTAAGAAAATCATTATCTTGCTCTATTTCGTTTAATATCAAAACCAAACTCAGTGCTTTGTGATTCATCTGGAAGTTTGATATCTTCAATATTCACGACAACGTTGACAGGAGTCAATAGATACATCGTGCTCGCAACTTTTTTCATATTTCCAGCCAAGACATGACGGGCTCCGTCCAAGTAATCAAGGCAACGACGGGCTTGAACCTCTGTCATATATTGGAAATCAATCAAAATACTTTCATTTCCTGCCAACAAATCTACAATCTCAGTTGCATCTTCATATTTTCTTGGATAGCGAACGTCAATTGTCACTTTCTCATCTGAACGATGGCTTTGCATTGCCAATTCTTGCTGACGCGCATGAAGACGAGTAATATTTGCATCTTTTGCTGATCCTGACTGAGCAGGTGCTGGTAATTCTTTAGAAGATGAGATGGCTGGGCTAACTGTTTCCTCTTGTTGAGTCTGGTAGTTAGTCGTTTCTTCTCCGTCTTCTGTGAAATAATCTATAAATTTATCGAATCTATCTTTTAAAGACATAGCTCTCTCCTATTTAAAAAATGCTGTACCGATTCGAACAAAGGTTGAGCCGAACTGAATCGCTTCTTTAAAATCACGACTCATTCCCATGCTTAGCTCTGTCATCGGCATATTAGGGATTTGTTTTTCTCTAATTTCTGCTTGCAGATCCTGCGTATCCTTGAAAATTTCTTTCAATTCATCACTGTCTGCCTCAAAAGGAGCCATGGTCATTAAACCAACATACTCAATCTGATCTAACTTAGCCAATTCTGGCAAAAGTTCTAGCAATTCTTCTTTTGAAAACCCATGCTTGCTTTCTTCCCCAGAAATATTGACCTGCAAGAAACACTTGATAACATGATCTGTTCTCTTTTGAATTTCCTGGGCTAACTTTAAGGAGTCTAAAGCATGAAAGTAATCCACATATGGGATTACTTCTTTTACTTTCCGTCTCTGTAGTGTTCCTATTAAATGCCAAGTGACTGGGTAATCTTTCAAGGCCTGATATTTTTCTAAAAATTTATCAACTCGATTTTCACCGATATGATGGATGCCAAGCGGAAGCAAGGCTTCCGCTGTTTGTACATCTACATATTTTGTCACTGCGATTACTGAAACAGCATCTAGATTACGGTTGGCTTTTTGACTAGCATCAGCAATTTGCTGAAAAACTAATTCAGTATTTTTTTTCAAATTCATTGATTAACGATTTTTGAAGAATGGAGGTGTATCCAATTCATCCTCATCTTGTGAAACTGGTGTTTCAAAGCGTTCAACTGGTGAAACAACGGGATCTGTTTGGCGAACAATTGACTCACGGCGCAAGTCCCAATCTCCAAAAGCAGATGCTTGGTTGGTTTCAAAGCGACGCGGACTTGATTTAGGCAATTCTGCTGTCTCTTCCAAGTCGAATTGACGGTCAAATGTGTGTGCTTGTGGAGTTTTAGTTGATGGTCGACCAACTGGTTGGTTGGTAGCAGACCCGACTACTTTTTCTAGTCGTTCTTGACGAACACCTGTCGCTACAACAGTCACACGGATTTCATCCTTCATGCTTTCGTCAATAGATGTTCCAAGCCAGATGTTTACACCTTTGCCAGCTGCTTGATTGACAATTTCTGAAGCTTCTTCTGCTTCAATCAAAGTTAAATCAAGACCACCAGTAACGTTGACAATCACATCCTCTGCACCATCAATAGTTGTTTCAAGAAGTGGAGAGTAAATCGCTTTGCGAGCCGCTTCAACAACGCGCTCTTCACCACTACCGATACCGATACCCATAAGGGCATTCCCTTTGTTTGCCATTACAGTTTTCACATCAGCAAAGTCAAGGTTAATCAATCCTGGGTTCGTGATCAAGTCGGTAATTCCTTGAACACCTTGGCGAAGAACGTTATCTGCTTCACTAAGAGCTTCAAGAAGCGGTGTTTTCTTGTCAACAATTTCAAGTAAGTTGTTGTTAGAGATAATCAACAAAGTATCAACATGCTCGCGAAGTTCATTGATTCCTTCTACAGCGTACTGACCACGTTTGCTTCCTTCAAATCCGAAAGGACGTGTCACGACACCAACTGTGAGAGCACCAAGATCTTTAGCGATACGTGCAATAACAGGGGCAGCACCTGTACCAGATCCACCACCCATACCAGCAGTGATGAAGACCATGTCTGCACCGCTGATTGCTTCCGTCAAAGCTTCTTCGCTTTCCTCTGCAGCTTTACGTCCAACTTCTGGACGACCTCCAGCACCCAAACCACGAGTCAATTTTGGACCAAGTTGGATAACGGTTTCTGCTTTCGTACTGCTAAGAGCTTGTACATCAGTGTTGGCTGCGATAAATTCTACACCAGCAACACCTTCGTCAACCATACGGTTGATGGCGTTACCACCACCACCACCGACACCAATTACCTTAATAACTGCGCCTTGAGCTGCTGCTGTATCAAATGAAAATGTCATAATTTCTTATCCTCTTTTATTCATCAAACATGCTTCCGATTAAACCACGGAAACGTTCTGTTAGCTTCGGTTTACTTTGAGAACTTGCTTGGAATTCTTCCTTAGGAGCAACTGGAGTTTCCTGCACAGTTTCAACTGGAGTTGTCTGTGTTGGGCTTGGTTGCGCCACAGGATTCAAACGTTGATTTGGAATGCCAAAGTTGATTGGTTTTTGACGAAGAAATTCATCTCCTTTAACTGCTTTTTGAGCAAGAAGATTGACTTCAGTCAATTTACCAGCAAACTCAGATAAACTAATCACGTGAGCAAATGCAGGGTTGCGAATTCCAACTTGATTTGGTACATAGAGTTTTACTCGAACACCAAATACTTCTTGGGCTAATTCAACAATTCCCGGCAAAATTGCATTCCCACCGATAAGGACGATACCTCCTGGCAAATCCAACAAGTGTCTTCTTTCCAACTCTTGTTTGATTTGGTCAAAGATATGTTTGACGCGTGCCGAGATAATTTCTGCTAAGTAGCTTTCTGTTACTTCAACAGGCTCTACTTCGCCAATTACTTCAACTTGGAAAGTTTCATTACTTGCTAGCGGAACATAAGCTTCACCATAGTTCAGTTTCAAACTTTCTGCAATCTTTTGAGATGTTTTCAAGACTTTAGAAATGTCTTTTGTAACGTAATCTCCACCTTCTTGGTAGATGTTGGTGAATTGCAATTCTTGATTGCGGATAGTCGCTACAGTAGTCTGACCTCCACCCATGTCAATGACAGTCGCACCAAATTCACGCTCGCCTTCATTGAGGACTGAGTTCACAATCGCCAAAGGTGAAATAATCACATTATCAACCTGGATACCTACACGTTCGACCGTCTTTCGAAGATTGTGTAGAATCGTACGAGGGCCTGTGTAAAGCAGACCACGCATTTCCAAGCGAACACCCATCATACCACGAGGGTCACGGATTCCTTGGAAACCATCCACGATGAATTCTTCTGGAATAAAGGTAATCACTTCACGATCAGGAGTCATGCTCTTTGTCAAAGCTGACTTAACAACATCTTCAACATCCTGATCTGTGATTTCTTTTGTATCTGATGTTACAGGAATCATTCCTTGTGTTGGTTCGACCTGCAAGAGATTTGCTGGCAGACCAACGTTGACAGACTTGATAGAAATGCCTGCTTTCTCTTCTGCCTGTGTGATTGCGGATTTGATTGCTGAAGCAGCTGCTTCAATATCAACAATAATTCCGTCTTTTACACCTTTACTTTTGGCATTACTAACACCAATTACATTTACTTCGCCATCTCTATGCTCCGCAACTAACACCTTAATGGAGCTAGTTCCGATATCTAAGCCTGTAAAAAAACCATCTCTAGTCATTACATCGCATCCTCTCTATCTTCCAAGTTTCTCACTTCTATTTAATAACTATGTTTGGGCATAGCTATTCAAAGAATATTATAACACAAAGAAACTAATCATGCTTAGTTTTTCGTAAATTTCCTGCATGTTTTTTGAGAAAATATTAGAAAATTTTTCTTCTGGAAAAAGTTTCTGATGTTCTTGTCAACAATTCGATAATATTTATAACCCATCAAAAAAAGAAGGTCTTTTTAGACCTTCTCTTGAATAAATTCTTCCGATTTTTGCTGTAAAAAAATTTCTAGCAATTTTGCTGTTGCGCAAATTGCTATCACGATAACGCTCGAAACAATAAGGTAATTCAAAAGTTGTCCGTGATTCCCAACAAGTGGCGGTCTCGTTAAGAAACCATAATCCCCACTGACAACTAAATTAACAACCCATATCAAAGCGTTCAAGGTGAAGGTAATCACCGCTACATTTTTGAAGTTGAGCAGGGAAGCTTCATAGTTTTTAAACAAGTATAAAAGTGCATTTCCCAAAAGTGCCACATGTCCGATAATGAAGGACAGGATGGTCACGTGTGGAAATGGGTAGGGGTCAAATAGTGGATAAGTCAGAGCCGCTGTTGCCCCAAAGGTTCCTAGAAGGGCAAAGTATTGCTTGTACTTAGAGGTTCCCGGGATCAGGAGCAAGACAAACATGGCTACACGGCAATGATAGAAGGGCAAACTTTCTGATAGGGGCAGATGGTTTCCCCAATACCACCCATACAGAACAATCAGTTGAACAGATTGAAGAATCTGAATAAATCGTTGGTAAGACACTTTATCGCGAAAACGATAAGAAGCGTAGAAAGTAAAGGCCAGTAAACATAACAAACCAATATACCAGTGGAGTTCAAACTGGGGCGGTTCTGATATCTGCGTGGTAAATAATTTATCCCACAAATTCATATTCTATTCCTCGTTCATCTAGCTAGAGGCAGTAAAAAATTCACTTTCCCCAGCTTTTAAATTTTTTGAAAAACTTGATTCCATGCCATGCATAGAATACTTGCGTCTTAAATTCGCAACCTATTATATCATTTGTATTGCAGAAATGCACCTTGCAGATACCCTTTTTTGATTTGTCAACTTCTCTAGCATAAACTAATCAACATATTGGTCTCTTTGTCCTTTATAAACTTGCCAAAGAATCTCCATTTGCTCCTTGGTGATGCGTTTTTCAGATAAGACTGGCAATTGGTCAATGGCAAAAAATTGAAGCTCAGCAATTTCTTGATTCTCTTGAAATTGTCCATCAAGAAGCTGACATTCAAAGACAAACTTTGCATATTGTTTGCTCTGTAGTTGGAAACGATTGGTATCAAAAACTGCAAGTAACCTTTCAGCTTTTGCTGTAAAACCAGTTTCTTCTTCAATTTCTTTAAGAATATTTTCGGTTGGAGAATAGCCAACTTCACCAAAACCACCTGGCAAAGCCCAACTATCCTCTCCTTTTCCTCTAACTAAACAGACTTTTTCATCCTCAATAATCCAAGCGCGGACGTCCATCAGAGGAGTTGCATAAGCGGACGTTGGTTTCAAGACTTCTGCCACTTCTTCTACATCAAGGTCTGATACCTGATTCAACATTTCAGATAACAGACTTCGCAAGTCTTCGTAGCGCTCACGGTCAAACGGATCTTTTGTAAAGGTTAATCCAGTATCTGTAATGGCTAGCATTCTTTGCAGATACTTGGCAAAATCACTTGTATTCATTTTCTAAACTTTCTACCAGCTTGGATAGATTCATGGAGTTAGAGCCTTTGAGCAAGATTTGGTCATTGGCACCGAGGCTTTCCTTAACCTGCTTGACTAGGTCTTCAAATTGATCTTCGCTCGCAGTTTTCTTAAAGTAGAAAACGTGACCGATTGGGAACATTTGACTAGCCAGTTGTGCCAATTCGGCAATGTCTTCTCCATAAAAAATAACAGTATCAAGTACGTCTGGGGAAAGACTTAAAATCATCTGGTTATGGAGTTGAACAGATTGGTCGCCGAGTTCCTTCATATCCGCCAAAACCGCAATTTTCTTGCCACCCTCGTTGGCTGGAATGGCAGAGAATGTCTCCAAAATCAACTTCATAGCAGTTGGATTGGCATTGTAGACATCTGACAGGATATCTGCTCCATTGGCTGCTTTCTTCCACTCAGTACGATTACGGGTCAATTCTAGGTTCTGAAAGGCCTGATGAATCTGTTCCTCCGAAACTCCTTCTTGTAGGGCAACATAAGATGCAATCATAGCATTGGTGGCATTGTACTTACCTGTCACTGGCAAATCGAGGGCTTGTTCCAAGAAATTGGCCTTAAAGGTCAGACTATCCTTGCGTTCGACCAAGTCTGTGATTTCCAGCTCTGCCCCTTGCCCAAAACGGACCACTTTTTTATCTGTAGGCAAGTAGTCCTCTACGATCGAATCAGCTGGTGCTAAGAGCAAGGAATTCGAAGCCATACCATCTGCAATTTGCATTTTCCCTTTAGCAATTTCCGAACGGTCTTTGAAAAAGGCCAAATGGGCCTCCCCAACCAAGGTCACGATGGCTGTCTTTGGATGAGCCAATTCAGACAAGAGATGGATATCTCCCAAGTGATCCTGCCCCATCTCCAAGACCAACTTTTCTGTCCCCTCAGGCATATGGAGAACTGTGTAGGGAAGTCCTATCTCGTTATTGTAGTTGCCTTGTGTTTTGTAGGTTTTGTAGGTTGTTGATAGCAAGTGCGCCAACATATCCTTGGTCGTTGTTTTACCATTTGAACCCGTGACCGCAAAGACATCAACCGCTGTTTTTTCAAGATAGTAGGCTGCGAGAGTTTGAAAGGCAGACAACACGTCGTCTACTAGGATGTAGGGATGATTTGCAACCTCTTTCTCAGACAAGGTTACTGCTGCACCATTTTCAAAAGCTGTTTTGATAAAGTCATGACCATCACGCGCACCTTTGAGTGGCACAAACAAATCTCCCGTCCCAATCAAACGACTGTCAAACTCAGCCTTTTCTAACTGGGCATCCTCAAAGATACTGACATCATTTTTAGCTCCAACAGCTTGGGCAACTTCATGGATTGTTAATTTCATTTCTACTCCTTTAAAAAGGGTTGAAGTCCACGAACTCTAATCACCTTGCAGGCGATGTTCCTGGCTTCTACCCCTCTTTCATTTTTATAGCAAATGCGCTTCGTGCTTATTAAAACTTTCCTTGGCAAGGTCAACCAAATGCTCGATTAGGTCTGGGTAACTGATTCCCATATTGTCCCAAAGTAGTGGGTACATAGACCACTGGGTAAAACCTGGCATGGTATTGAGCTCGTTTAGGAAAACCTCGCCCTTATCTGTATAGAAGAAATCACAACGAGATAGACCAAGGCCACCGATCGCACGGAAGGCAGTTTCTGCATTTTGACGCATGACAGCTACTACATCATCACTAATCTTGGCTGGGATGTCCATTGTAATCTTGTTGTCAATATACTTGGCATCATAGTCGTAGAAAGCAACATCCTTGACCACTTCACCAGGAAGTGTACTCTTGACATCGTAGTTTCCCAAGAGACCAACCTCAATTTCACGAGCATTCACTCCTTGCTCAACCAAGACACGGCTGTCATATTGGAAGGCAAGTTCCAAAGCTTGACGGAGTTCTTCTTGGTTTTCAGACTTAGAAATACCGACACTTGAACCCATGTTTGACGGTTTCGTGAAGACTGGATAAGTCAATTTTTCTTCAACTTCAGCGATTTTAGAAGTCACATCATCCCCTTCGACGATAGCCACATAAGGAACTTGGGCAATCCCTACAGATTCTAAAACTCGCTTGGTCGTGATTTTATCCATGGCAAGGCTTGATGACAAGATATTGCAGCCGACATAGGGCATTTTCAAAACTTCCAAGAATCCTTGAACAGAACCATCTTCTCCCATCGGACCATGAAGGACTGGGAAGACCACTGCACTTTCTTCGTAGATGGCACTTGGCGCTATTTTTTTGTCCCAGTCAATGGTCTCATTTGTCATGAGACGATCCTCTTGACCTGGAGTCTGGCTAAATTCTTGCGTTTTGATAAAGTCACCTGACTGGCTGATAAAGAAAGTCTTGACTGTGAAACGGTCGTAGTTGACCGCACGCATAACACTTTCAGCTGACAATACAGACACTTCACGTTCTGCACTGCGTCCGCCGTATAAAAGAATAATTGTTTGTTTCATATTGTTTGTCCTAATTCTAATAGAATATTCGTTCTTTAGTATATCATATTTGCTTCTTTTTTAAAACTTGAAGCTAATACTGATCTTCAAAAAAACATAAAAAGAGACCGATAAAAACAAAGTCGGCCTCCTTGATTGTTTGTATTGTTTGTATAGATGAATGGAGTTAGTAAATTGGTCTACACTTACAACTCTGTCCGATTTTCAATGGCTCGTAAGAGTGTGACTTCGTCCGCATACTCGATATCTGCTCCCACGGCTAGTCCTCGTGCTAGGCGAGTGACCTTGATGCCAGCTGGCTTGAGGAGACGAGAGAGATACATAGATGTCGCTTCTCCATCTGCTGTCGCATTGGTTGCCACGATCACTTCTGAAACCTCACTATCCATAAGACGGGTCATGAGACTCTTGAGGTTGATATCGTCTGGGCTGATACCATTCATTGGAGAAATGAGGCCGTGCAAGACGTGATAGAGTCCGTGGTATTCTTGGATGTTTTCCATAGCAGCCACATCGCGACTATCCTCTAACACCAAGATCGTTGTCTGGTCTCGAGTCGGGTCCGTACAAATTGAGCAAGGGTCATCATCCGTCAGGCGACCACAGATGGAACAATAGGTCAATTCCCGCTTAGCAGACAGGAGATTTTTGGCAAATTCATTGACATCGTCATCAGACATTCCAATGGTATAGAAGGCTAGGCGGGTAGCCGTTTTGATTCCGATACCTGGTAACTTTGAATAGCTATCAATCAGCTTGGCAATAGGTGTTGGATACAGCATAAGTTCCTTTCTAATTCATTGGATGGTGTTGGTTATAGAGGTTGATAATATCGCGTGCAATGGAAGGTCCGACACCATTTGTCAGATTGGTGTTATGCGGGAATACAACGGCAACAGCGATTTGAGGATTATCTGATGGGGCATAGGCCACCGCGTTGGTATTGTTGGATTCTTGACCACCTGCTACATAACTTTCGGCGGTACCTGTTTTCCCACTAATGGATACAGCTGCACCATTTGAAAAGGCACGACCTGTCGTCAAAGCACTTCCACCGTGAGAAACTTGATAAAATCCTTGTTGAAGGATGGCTACATCAGACTCAGAAATATTAATTTTATTCATTTCCTTGGTATCAACAGTTTGGATCAAGTCCCCTAAGCCGCCTTGTTCGTTATTTCCATAAATCCCCTCGACAATGTGAGGTGCAATCCGAACACCGTTGTTGGCAATGGTTCCAACGTACTGGGCCAATTGCATAGGAGTGTAGTTATCAAACTGACCAAAGGCATTGGTAATGTAATTAGCAAAATTATACTCTTTTGGTATAAAACCAGTTGACTCATCTGGAAGGTCAATGCCTGTTGAGGCTCCAAGACCATATTCCGCAAATGTCGAGCGAAGTTTCCCCATGGCGGATTCTAAATTGTTAGTTAGAACAAACATATTGGGTTGATAGGTCTGACCCATAATGCCCAAAGCCGTTTGAACCATATAGGCATTAGAAGAATACTCTAAAGCCTCAACTGCTGTGATAGGGAAAGAGCTATAGGACAAGGTGTACCATGAATTGATAGGGGCCGAACCTTGGAAAACAATCGGCTGGTCTGTCAAGGTTTGATTACCTGACAAGACTCCATTTTCCCAACCAGAGCTGATGGTCGCTGCCTTAACAACAGATCCTGGCACAAAGACATTGGTTATCGTTCCAAGCGAATCTGAACTTAATTTCCCGGA
This sequence comes from Streptococcus oralis subsp. tigurinus, assembly GCF_002093575.1. Classification (GTDB taxonomy): domain Bacteria; phylum Bacillota; class Bacilli; order Lactobacillales; family Streptococcaceae; genus Streptococcus; species Streptococcus oralis_CH. Next base: position 47,306 of record NZ_LNVH01000003.1, read on the forward strand.
TTCGACATCATGCTTGACACCTGACATCGCCAAAACTGCACCGGTTTTAGGATTGAGGGCTACGGCGTAGACTCCTTCAGAGTATTTGGCTCCACCATTACCCAACTCTGAGTTGAAGTAGCTCTTGAGTAGGTCGTCCACACCATTCTGGAAAGCTAGGTCAACCGTTAACTTGATATTGTTTCCTTTGCTTCCTTCTTCAACATTTTCCACACTTTCCATATTTCCGTGTTTGTCGAGGTGGATTTCTTTGACGGAGCGTTTGCCTTGAAGAACATCTTCATATTGCTTTTCAAGATAGGAAGTTCCCACTCGGTCATTGAGAGAATAGCCTTTTTTGAGATAAGCATCAACTTCCTCTGCTGGAAGTCCTGACTTCTCATTTGAAACACTACCGACGATCGTCGATAAAGAAGTGTCCAAGACTTTACGATCCCATGAGGTTGAAATGCTGATGCCCGGTAATTCCTTGGACGCTGATGCAACGAGAGCAACTTGGGTATCATCTAAGGCATCCGTAGAAATAGTTCCTGTCGCAAAATTTTCAACAGCATTGAGCTGACTAAAGAGATAGATTTCCTTTTTCTGGTCATCTGTATAATTGAGCTGACTCACGTCAATACTTTCAACCGCATTATTGTAAAGTGTCGCTTCCGATAAACGGTTCCCATCTGAATCCAGGCGTTTATCGCTTGGCAAGGATTCGACTGTTTTTTTGTAAATATCCTGATCCGCCAAGTAGTAATCTGCAATCTGTCGATCTGTCAGATCAGGGGAGGTTACATTTACATATGTGAGGAGTTTCTTGGCTGTCTCCTTCAATTCAGCTGCCGTCATTTTATTGTTTCGTGTGAAAGAAACAACTTGCTTAACAGTATTTTCCACCAAGGGTTTCCCTGTCGCATCATAGATCTGTCCACGAGCTGAACTGGTTGTTACCCTTGTTTGGCTGGCTGAGGCCAATTTTGTTTCATAGAAATCTTTATTGAGCACCTGCATGTATAACAAACGACCAATAATGGCCATAAAGAGCAGGATGACAATCGCAAATAATAAATTAAGCCGAATCGGAATCGAATGGCTATTAAATTTTCTCATACAACTAAGACTCTTTTCTAGAAAAATTCCCGATTTCCACCTTTATTTCCCCTAAAATAACAGAGCAAACAGGTGAAGCTCAGTACATTTCATTGTACCATATTTTACGGAGAAACTCTTGGAAAAGTCGAAGCATTTTTTGACTTTTAACTGAAAATGCCTTTTTATTTGGTTATCCTATTTTCTATGATATAATGATAGTAATAGTTAGGAAAGCGTTAACCTTTAAGACTTTGACTCATAAAAAGGAGCCTCATGAACAAGCCAGATATCGCAACCATAATCGACCTCCATTTTGAAGAATTAACCGAGCTCGAGCAAGAAATCGCTCGCTATTTTTTGCAAGCTGAAACGATCCAAGATGATCTCTCTTCTCAGCAAGTTACCCAGAAATTACATATCTCCCAAGCAGCCTTGACCCGCTTTTCCAAAAAGTGTGGTTTTACAGGCTACCGAGAGTTCGTCTTTCAATACCAGCACCAGGCTAGTAAACCGGACACTCATTCGCACAAACACAGTCCCTTGACCAAACGTGTTTTGCGAAGCTACAGTATCATGCGAGAACAAACGCAGGATTTGATTGACGAAGAACAACTGGAACGAGTCGCCCAGTTAATCGAAGATGCTGAGCGTGTCTACTTCTTTGGAACAGGCAGTTCCGGTCTTGTCGCTCGTGAAATGAAATTGCGTTTCATGCGTCTGGGTGTGGTCTGTGAAGCCTTAACCGATCAGGACGGCTTTGCATGGACGACCAGCATCATGGATGAAAATTGTCTAGTACTCGGTTTCTCACTTTCTGGTACAACTCCTTCTATTTTAGACAGTCTATTAGACGCAAAAGAGATGGGGGCCAAGACCATCCTCTTTACCAGCGCTCCAAACAAAAATAGTCAGGCCTATACAGAAACCGTTCTTGTTGCCAGCCACAGCCAGCCTTCCTACATTCAACGGATATCCGCTCAACTCCCCATGCTCTTCCTTATAGATTTGGTTTATGCCTACTTTTTGGAAATCAATCGTGAAAGCAAGGAAAAAATCTTTAACAGCTATTGGGAAAATAAAAAACTCAATGGCTATCGTAGACAAAAACGCGTTAGAAAATCCTAGTTTGGTTAAGCCAAACTAGGATTGTTTTGTTTTAAAATGATAATAGGCACCGAGCATCCCTGCTGTATTTTGGTGATGGGCAAATTCTAATCTCGTCTTATCAGCTAGACTTGGCACCAAGGCATCTTTTAAGGCTGTGCGGATCTTTGGCTTGAGAATAGCCTCTTGCCCCATGATGCCACCACCGAGAATGATCACTTCTGGATTGGCAACGTAGCAAATATTTGCCAGACCTTTTCCTAAATAGTCTACCATGCGGTCAATGCCAGCCATACAAATCTTGTTTCCTTCAGTAGCTTCCTTGAAAATGCGCCGCCCATTCCACTGATCAACTGGATCACCGTGAGCTGCTGCCACATATTCTACCAAAGCTGTCGTAGAAGCCAAGTCTTGGAAAGCTCCATCCTGCATATGCATATAACCGACTTCGCAGGCTGAATTACTAAATCCATGGAAGACTTTCCCATCCATAATCAAGCAACCACCGATACCTGTTCCAATGGTCAAGCAAAGAGTGACACTCGCTCCCTTGCCTGAACCAGAAACTGCTTCAGCAAGACCTGCACAGTTAACATCATTTTCAATTTCACAAGGAATCGCAAAGCTCGTCTCAATTTCCTTCTTGAACTGGGTCCCTGCATAGTTGGGAATCTGAGGTCCAGCGTAGAAAATTTCCCCCTTATCAGGATCCACCATTCCCGCCGAAGAAATGGCAACACCTGCTACTGGGCCTTTTTCTAAATAGCTAGCTACGATATCTTTTGTCTTTTGTAAGATATGGGGTCCACCCTTATGCGCCTCGGTTGGCATTTCATGCGATTCAACAAGTTGGCCTTCTTGGTCAATCAAGCCATATTTGATATTGGTTCCACCGATATCAATTGCAACGTAGTGTGTCATAAATACCTCCTTATGGATTAGAGGAAGCGCTCCTTGGTTTCACGAATCAAGGCTGCAGCTGCTTCTACAACTGGGCGATCTTCTTCAGTCACTGGTGTCAATGGTGAACGAACAGAACCAATATTCAAGCCTTCATTAATCTTCAAGACTTCTTTGATCACACCGTACATATTTCCATGTGCAGAAGTGAGTTTGCCAATGATTGCGTTGATAGCGTACTGCAATTCACGCGCTGTTTCCAAGTCTTTCTCAGCAATCAACTGATTGAGTTTCAAGAAGAGTTCTGGCATAGCACCATAAGTACCACCGATACCAGCCTTAGCACCCATGAGACGGCCACCTAGGAACTGTTCATCTGGACCATTAAAGACGATGTGGTCTTCTCCACCAAGGCTGACAAAGGTTTGGATATCTTGAACTGGCATAGAAGAGTTCTTAACACCGATAACACGTGGATTCTTCAACATTTCAGTGTAAAGACTTGGAGTCAAAGCAACACCTGCCAATTGAGGAATGTTATAAATCACGTAGTCTGTGTTTGGAGCTGCAGCACTGATATCATTCCAGTATTTGGCAACTGAGTACTCAGGCAAGCGGAAGTAAATCGGTGGAATCGTTGCAATAGCATCTACTCCCAAGCTTTCTGCGTGGCGAGCAAGTTCCATACTGTCTTTGGTATTGTTGCAAGCAACGTGAGCAATGATGGTCAATTTCCCTTTAGCAACTGCCATGACTTCTTCCAAAATCAACTTGCGGTCTGCCACACTTTGGTAGATACATTCACCAGAAGAACCATTGACATAGAGACCTTGAACACCCTTATCAATAAAGTATTGAACCAAGGCACGCGTACGCTCTGGACTGACTTCTCCTTGATCATCATAACATGCGTAGAAGGCTGGAATGACACCTTCGTATTTTTTCAAATCTGACATAGATTTTCTCCTAAGATTTCTTTTTTTCTGCTGAGAGCAGTTCTATTTTTTACAAGTTTAGTATACACCTTGTGAAAATCGCTTTCAATATCTTGTATACACTTAGATTTTAGTTTCTACTTGTATTTTAGAAACTGTAACGATTGAAAGTAGTTTCAGAAACAAGCCATCCTACTGATATTTGGCAAAAATTTTCTCCATCAAACCTGCTTGGAGAAAGACTAGCAAACCAAAGCCAAAGAGGATAAAGGCTGACCCACCCAAAAGGAGAGTGAAGGCGGATAGATAAAGAACCATCACTATGAGAAAGAGAATGGCTAACATGAGGAAAAACCATGGAAAGTTAAAACTTGCCAAGATAAGCCCTTTTTGCAGCACTTCTTTCCAAGACAAATCATAGCGCGCAGCGATGGGATAGCTAGCCAGCATCACGAGAGTGAGGAAAATGAGAATCCCCAAACAAATAGCTTTCACAACCTGGAAAGGCAAAGCTGTCTGACCCCAGAAGAGATAGAGATCTAGAAGGCTTAATGACACAATGCCTAACTCCAGCAAACCTAACTGGAAACCCAGTTTCAGATTTTGCTTGAAGGCTCTTAGATAAGTTCTAAAGACTGGTACCCGTCTGCTTCTCTTAATCTCAAACATGGTCTCGTAAAGGCTGATTTTCGCCACTCCAATCGTCACAATGGGCAAACAAGAGACGACAAAAAGAAGATTGACTGTGACGATATCCAAGACCTTCTCACTGAAACGCATGAGAAAATTATCTGTATCAAATGCTGCCTTGATAAGGCTTACTCCTTTTTGTGCCATGTTTACTCCTCCTGATTCTTTTAATCAATCAAAATTTTAAAGAGATACTTGCGAACTTTTTCTTCCATCCCTGCGTAGCCATTTGGCTGGTGAGGTTCTCCTGGGAAGAAAATCGCAAAATTGTGGTAGCCCAACAAGAGTGGGTATTTTTCATGACAATGGACAAAGCCAATGTCGCTCACTTCGTCGAATGCTACTGCCTCATCTTTGATACGTGAACCGTAGCTCGAATATTCATGTCCTTCTACCAGCAGATGCAAGTCTGCATAGTTCTTATGATGCTCAAATTGATCATTTTCAGCTTGATTGAGGACATTTTCCTGAACAACTAGAAAGACCTTGTCCCCGTCAATCTCATACTTACCGAGTTCGAAAGAATCCTTACGGTGCTGATAGAGATAGTCGATAGCCTTGTCTAGATTGGGATGAATCCCTTTGTAAAAGGCGATGTTTTTCAAATCGTCAAAAATCATACTGTTTCCTTCGTTTCTGATAGTTAACTAAAATCATAAATTAAGTTGATAAGTGTCTGACAAAACTTCACGAAGTAACTGCATACTCTCCATTTTGTAGACACTTATAACTCTGTATTCTCTTATACTCAATGAAAATCGAAGAACAAACTAGGAAGCTAACCGCAGGCAATACTTAAGTATGGCAAGGTGATGCTGACGTAGTTTGAATTCGATTTTCGCAGAGTATTATCCTTTAACAGCTCCCATAGTAATCCCTTGAGTGAAGGATTTTTGGAAGACAAGGAAGACGGTTACGATTGGTACGGCTGCAAGAGCTGCACCAGCCATGATCAAACCATAGTTGGTTGCCATTTCGGCCTGCATGGTCGCAACCCCGAGTGAGATGGTCAAGTTTTGACGTGAAGTCAACATAACCAACTGCATGAAGTAGTCGTTCCAAGTATTGATGAAGGTAAAGATTGCAAGGGCTGCAAATCCTGGCTTCACAATAGGGAAGGCTACGCTCCAGAAGGTACGAATCTCACCACAACCGTCGATTTTAGCTGATTCAAGCAATTCTGTAGGGATGTTTTCACTGAATTGTTTCATAAGGAAAACCCCGAATGGCCATCCGATCAAAGGCAAAATCACTGCCCAAAGAGTATCGTGAATTCCCATGAAGTTGACGATACGTACCAATGGTACAAGGACAACTTGTTTTGGAAGAGCCATGGCAGCGATAAAGACTGCAAAGAGGATGCGTTGACCATAGAAACGTTTCTTAGCCAAGACATAACCTGCTAGAGAAGAGGTTGCACAGACTAGGAACATGGTTACCAGTGAGATAAATACAGAGTTCCACATCCACTGCATAGCAGGGTTTTGCACCATGAGTTGTTGGAAATTCTCCATGGTTGGCATTTTAGGGAACCACTGTGGCGGAATCATAATGGTGTCAGGTTGTGATTTGAAGGCCCCTGTCAAGATCCAGTAGAATGGAAAGATGAACAGTACGGTCAACAAGAGCAAGATAATCGTTGAAATAACAGTAAAAGCTGTTAAAGGTTTCTTTTGTGTAGGTTGCATAACTGTCTCCTTTCTTTAGTATTCTACGTCGTTTCCGAGGATCTTGAATTGAGCAAAGCTGACAATGGCAATCATCACTGCCAAGAAGACACCGATGGTATTTGCATAGCCGTATTCTGTCAATTGGAAGGCTTTTTCGTAAAGGTAGTACATCAAGGTACTTGTTGAATAGTTTGGACCACCAGAAGTCAACAACTGAATCAAGGCGAAACATTGGAAAGAATTGATGGTTGTAATAATCGCGATGTAAAGAGTTGTTGGAAGGAGGCTAGGCCATTTGATCTTCCAGAAGACTTGGAACTCAGTCGCACCGTCTACACGCGCTGCTTCAACAAGTGAGTTGTCAATATTCCCCATGGCAGCGATATAAAGAATAATCGGTTGACCAACAGATGTTGTCAAAAGGATGATCATAATCGCTAGCAAAGCCCAGTTTTTGTCACCCAGCCAAGAAATATTTTGGCTGATGATATGGCTTGACTTAAGGACAAAGTTTAGAATCCCTGATAGTGGGTCATAGATCCATTTCCATACAACCGTTACGGCAACACTACCTGTAACTACAGGAAGGAAGAAGACGAAACGATAGAAAGAACGGGCAATGGCATTTTGATGATAGGTTTGAGATGCTACAAAGAGCGAGAAGAGAACCACAATCGGAACAGATCCAATAACCAGAATAACAGTATTGATCAAAGACTTCATAAAGACAGGGTCTTTAAACATGCGAATGTAGTTGTCCAAGCCCACAAACTCAAATTTAGTCATGGAGTAGTTAAAGAAACTTGTAATGAATCCCATAATCATAGGAGCCAAGACAAAGATGACAAAGAAGAATAACACTGGTGCTAGGAAAGCATAGGAAATCACTGTTTCCCGCATACGAATTTTATTGACTTTCACAGTCGGCACCTCTCTTTCAAATAGAATAGTTTTTAATTTTCTTGAACTGTTTTAAAACCAAAATGAAATTTTTTAAGATTCGCTTATGTAAGAACTTCATTTTAATTTCGTGACAGTTCCTACCATTTCAAACAAAAGTCCCCCTTTTCTTACACCATAGTGCACAGGGAAAAGGGGGGAATCAATCTGACTTAGTGCTTATTGTTTTGTAGCTTTTTTGATTGTTTCGTTAGCTTTTTCAGTGAAGGCTTTCAAAGCATCCGCTGGTTTTTCGTCACCATTTGACACAGATTGCAACATTGGGAACCAAAGTGTTCTCATTTCAGCAAAACCGTCAATTGTGTTGTAGTAAGGTGAGTAGTATTTAGTCCAGCCACTGATTGTTTCCATACGTTTGTCTTCATAAAGTTTGCCAAATGAAGTACGAACTGGGAAGGCACCTGTACGAACTACGTCTTTAGGACCCCATTCTTTGTCATCTGCGATGAATTGAACGAATTTCTTAGCAGCTGCGATTTTCTTATCGTCTTTGTTGTTAAATACTGCAAATCCGTTTACAAGGTATTCAAGAGATGGTTTACCAGAGTCTGATGGGAATGGTACTTCTACCACATCTACCTTACTTGCCTCCAATAGTTTCGCTTGGATACCGTTTTGAGCTGGTGCCCAAAGGATTGTGTATGAAGTTTGACCGTTCGCAAAGTTTTGGATGTCTGCTCCACCGTCAAATTGTGAACCGTTGTTCAATAAACCGTCTTTGATCCAGCTAGCAGCTTTTTCAAGACCTTTGACGAATTTAGGATCGTCTGTTGTATATTTGGTTACGTCTTTGTCTGTTACAGAACCGCCATAAAGGTTTGCGATGAAGGCACGTGTTCCTTGGTCTCCCCCTTGACCAGAACTGAACAATGAACCTGGAGTGTAGCCTTTATCTTTAAGCGCTTTCAAAACTTTTTCAAAATCATCAGTTGTCCAACCTTCTTTTACAAGGTTTGCAACTCCAGCATCTTCCAACATTTTCTTGTTCATAGCCATGTAGAATGGAGCTGAACTGATTGGATACATGTAAGCTTTATCTCCAGCCTTACTTGCTTGTACGATGTTTTCGTTGTTGACATCTTTGACGAATTCGTCTGTGAAGAGGTCGTTCAACTCAGCCAATTTACCATTTTTACCGTATTGGATGATACGTCCTGGTGCGTCAAAGAGTACGTCTGGCGCTGTTCCTGCTTCGATGGCTGTCGTGATCTTTTCAGGTCCTGACTTGAAGTCGATGGTTTCCAATTTCACTTTTACATCTGGATTTGCTTTTTCAAACGCTTCGATGATTGATTTTTCATAAGTTCCAACACCGTCACCAGTTTTTTCTTGTGTGAAGACTGGGAATGCCCACCAAGTGATTTCTGTTTTTCCGCTATCGCTACCAGAATTTCCAGCATCTTTACTTCCACCAGAGTTACCACAAGCAGCAAGGCCAAGAATCGCAGCACCCGCAAGTACTGTACAAGCTAGTTTTCTAAATTTCATTTGTATTCTCCTAATTGATAAGCGTATCCATATTGGATAATGAGTTCTTTATATTTGTATACGTTTTCATTTTGTCCGACGCATCGACCACTCTCCTCTTTTTTGAGATTGTGTTATTTAAGACCGGCAACAAAGCGTTCCGTAATCTCTTTTGGTCTAGTAATCGCTCCACCAACAACGATACCTCGCACCCCATATTCAAGGATTTGCTTAGCTTGTTCTGGTGTATGAATTTTCCCTTCAGCGATGACATCCACCCCTGCTTCACACAGTTTTTTGATCAGTTCAAAGTCTGGACCATCTACTTTGGGACTATAAGAGGTATAACCTGATAAGGTTGTTCCAACAAAATCAACACCTGCTTCAACCGCTTCTATTCCCTCTTCAAAGGTACTGGTATCAGCCATTAAGAGTTGATGCGGATATTTTTCTTTGACTTGTCGGATAAAGTCCTGAATTTCCAAACCGTCGTAACGTTCACGTTTGGTACAATCCAGAGCAATGACCTCAATGTCGAGTTCAGCCAGTTCATCCACTTCTTTCATTGTAGCAGTGATGAAGGGTTCTTGTGGCGGATAGTCACGTTTGATAATCCCGATAATCGGGAGTTTCGTAACCTCCTTGATCTCCTTGATATCGCGAACACTGTTTGCTCGGATACCGACTGCTCCACCTTGCTCAGCCGCTTTGACTAGCAAGGGAATGACTCCTCCCGCCTCTGTATAAAGCGGTTCGTGAGGAAGTGCCTGGCAAGAGACAATGATTCCATCTTTGATTTGTTCAATCAAGGCTTCTTTGCTGATCTGTGGCATCCTCTTTCCTCCCTTTCTTGTTCTTATGGGCTTATTATATATCATTTGTTAAGCGCTTTCAATAGCTTGTAGTAGAATAGATTTCAGTTTCAAAACTATTTTATAGAACAGACTATCCTGAAAGTAGTTTCAGACCTCTTATGATTTCGAATCAACCTAAATTTAATAAAGAAAGATAGCAGGCTGAAAAACCTGCTATCTCTTCTGAGAGTTACTCAAATAGCTCTTGCTTATTATTCTTTTCTCTTTTTTCCAAATGCAAAGAGTGATAAGAGGACGCCCGCAAGGCCAAGGGAAATTAGTGAGTTTGTATCCTTGCTTCCCGTATTTGGAAGTTCATCTTGTTTAGCTGCTGGCGCTTGATAGGTCACATCTTGGCCTAGAGACAGTTTGTTGTCTGCAGCTGCTAATACTAGATTGGTGTCTCCCTTGTACTCTGGCACTTCAAGGACTGCTGCCTCAGCACCATTGACACCACCCTTATACTCTGGCAGGTCATTTGAAGCTGCCAAGACAAAGTTAGCACCTCCTCTATATTCCGGAAGCTCGTTTGAGGCTGCTAGAACTGCATTGACACCACCTTTAAACTCTGTCAGTTCATGGACTGCTGCCTCAACAGCGTTGACTCCACCCGTAAACTCTGGTTTTTCTACTGTTGGTGCTGGTTCTTCACCTACTGTTGCCAATGGTCCAGTGTACTCTGGTATCTCAGCTACAGCGGCTTCTTCCGCATTAACGCCTCCTGTGAACTCTGGAACCTCATGGATAGCAGCTTCACTGCCATTAATACCATCGCTTAGTTTAGAGCCAGCTAAAGAAACTGGTAAATTGTGCATGCTTTCAATTGCACCCTCAGCTAGACCTGTAATTCTTTGGCCCATATCCTCTGGATCTATTGTGAATAGGAGAGTTTTTGTATCGTACTGGGTCATAAAGGTTGCTGTCTTGCCATTTGCCAATTGAAGAGTCGGAGCCTTATTGACCAATACTTCCGAATCGAACTCCATGGCAATGATACCTGGCCATTTTTGGATAGCATATTTTACTTTTGCTTCTTTAGGAGAAATTCTTTCCTTGGTCAAGAAATCCCAGTTGAATTTCTTGAAGGAAAGTGTGTATGGAACACCTCCAGGAGCATAGTGTTCGTATAAAAGTCCAAATTCATCTGGCCCGATTTGTTGAAGTGAGTTATAAGCATACTCACCTTCTTGAATCAAATGGTGGTGCAACCAAGTTAACTGACCATCTTCTTCTACACGAGCCACTCGAATATAACCATTTTTACGACCAGGACCATTTGCATTTGCTAATAGAATATACTCTTTGCCATTTTGAACCGTGTGAGTCGCAGCCATTTGAACATAAACGTCTGGCACATCGTAGCGTTCAACGTTATTGTCCCAAGTTAGACCACCATCATGACTGGTTGCAACCTGTAGATCTTCTGTCAACCCACGCATAAAGAGTTTGAGGTCCCCATTGTTTAACTGAACAACTGAAGCTTCCGTATTTTGAGCATAATAATTGCTCATGGTACTTGAATCGACTACTGTACCATCATAAAGTGTACGATTGTCGTTGACACCACCACCCATATGCCAAGTCTTACCATGGTCGTCTGAGTAGATGATTCGAGATGATTGAGAACCATTGAGGTGGTTAGCTCGGTTAGTCGTATAGACAGGAATGACGATTCGACCTTTATGTGGTCCGGTACGAAGGGTAATCCCCACTCCAGGACCTACTCCTAGGAATTTCATCCAATCGGCTTTGACCATCGGAGTAATATCTTGAGGCGCTGACCAGGTCTTCCCGTCATCATCACTATAAGACATCCATAGATAGCTATCCTTCGCAATTCTAAATGGAGAAGTTTTGTTTGTTGTGAAGTAAATATTGCCTAGTAGCTGATCACCCTTGTATAGATCACCCTTGTCGCTATAGGCCGGTTTAACAGGATCTACAACAACGCGGTAGTCTGTTGCTTTACCATCTGGAGTGTAAACTGTACCATTTTCTCGAATAGTATAAGCTTCCTGTTCACCTTCTCGATAGAGGAGTTGATAGGTTTTACCATTGATTTCTTTGTAGGCTTCTTCTTTTTGCGAAGACATTCCAAAGATCCCTTTTCCTTCTGGGAACATGTCATAAATGGCAAAGATGCGTTTGGTTTCAGGATCTTGAGTCAAGGTCATATCAATATTCACTGGTGAACCAATTGATGAGTCAGAAGCTCTTGGATTGTCACGTAAGTTGGTAATGGTTACTCGATCTCCCCAAGTTTTACCATTATCTTCACTGCGTCTAATGACCATGCCGATATCACCCCAGTCACTCGAATGGAGACGACGTTCATCTGCACCTGCAATCAGCGTTCCTTTATCTGTCTTGAGAAGAGCAGGAATACGATAACTCTTGATGCCATCTTTATTTGGTTGGTTGTTCATTCCACCTTCAAAGACGTCTTCTTTCTCTGAGATTTTCGCTCCCTCAGGAAGTTTCTTTTCTAAATCACCTCTTTCAAATAGTTGACTTCTTGTCTGAACTTCATCTGGGCTTAAAGCACGATCATAAACAGTTAGGTTTCGCACTTGTAGGTTTGATGCCCAAACTGTTTTATTGCCCCGTTTGGTTGCTCCAAGTTGAACTTGATTAACATCTGGCATATCTTTAATGAAATTCCCAGATTTTAGACTTGTTCGAGATAAGACACCGTTCACATAGAGACGAACTCGACCATGAGGTAACTCCGTTGTCGGTTGTTCGACAGTAAAGGTCACGGAATTCCATTGTCCAGGGCGAACTTTCAAAGGAGCATCTGTATACTTATCATAGAACTGCTCCCCGTTAGCGCCACGCCCTTCAATAAGAGCTGTATTATCAAGGACCGACATAGTAAAGTACTCATTTTCCTTGGTGTCACTGGATACAGAGAAGAGATTGTAAAAGCGTGGAGCTGATGCATCTGGTTTGAACTCCATGTGAACTGTAGCATTTTTAAGTTGCTTTAGTTTGTCTAGTTCACTTGATAAATCAACTCTCTGACCATTTGCTGCATTGGTTTCAACATCTTCTTTTTCAAGGACAGGATTAGCATTTTTTAAATCTCTTGAGTAATAGTCACGAGGAAGCGCTCCTTGATCCTCTGATTCCTCTTCCTTATTTGTTTCTTCTGCAGGAGTTTCCGTAGAGGATGGGGTTTCTGATTCTGCACTCTCATTTTTTTTCAAATGGTCTTGGTCCACCTCAACGCCGTTGTCTTGAGCTGCTGCCAATTTACCAGCCAAATCCTTATCCAAATGAGCAAGATCTCCCGAGGACGCTTCTTTTGGCAATTTTGATAAACCTTGACTAGGTTCGACAGTTTCTGTATTGGCCCCTGCTGCATTGGCTTGCTCTTGAGCTAAGACTGGATTTGCTCCAAATACCACTGTACCAATCACTACAGATGCCGCCCCAACTGCAAATTTTCGAATTCCGTATCGCTGTTTCCGATCTAAAGATTTGTAATTCATGTTTGTCCTTTCATTTTTCATAAAATAAAGCGCTTTCTTTTTTCTTTAAAAATTTTTATTGTCTCTTCAAGAGACAAGTTTTACAAGAAAGTATCCAACTTAATGAGAGCTCCCAATCCTCTCCCATTTCTGCTGAGCCATTCTTTAAGCGTCCAGCAGCCTTTTTCCTCCTTTCACAAGTGACTTTTCCTTTATTATACAATAAAGTCTTATATTTATATCTATGTTCCCACAGAATAGATTTTACTTTTAAGAATATTTTAATATTTTAAATTTTCTAAAAGTACTTTCAGGTTTTGGATATAAAAAAGAGAGCTTCTTGGCTCTCTCATTCATTATTTTACGTACTTAAAAGGAATCTCACTGCCACAGAGCCAGTTATAAACTTGGTCATTAACAAAAACATTCATGGCTTCGTGAGCATACTCTGGCATGATGCGATAGGCCTTATCACAGGTCAGACGGTTGTAAATTGCAAACTGGGTAATAGGATAGCAGACATCGTCATCCAAGCCCGTAATCATCTTGACCTCACCTTGAATGCGATGGGCAAGATTTTTCACATCGATATAGGAAAGGGTTGCCATGATTTCCTCCTCTGTTTCATGGAAGGGATCGTGAAACTTGAAATATCGGAAGAGTTCATCATAGGCTTCACTGGTATTGCCAATCTCAAGTACCCGCCTAAAGTCTGACAAGAAGGGATAGATGGCAACTGTTTTCTGAATCCGAGGATTGAGCGCTGCTGCAACCAGAGCTAAGGCCCCTCCTTGTGACGCACCATAGCTGGAAAGTTTTTTCTCATCTACCTGAGGCAGACTGGCAATAATTTCAACCAACTGGTAAATATCCAGATAGACATCCTTATAAAAGAGGTGGTCCCGACCTTCAACAGCACCACGGATGATATGCCCCTTAACCGTATTTCCTAGTGGAGAGCGCAAGCCGTCTTGAGAATAGCCCGACTGGCCACGAACGTCCATGGAAACAACACCGTAACCAGCCACAGTATAGGCCAGCATATCAGCCCAGTCCCAGCCACGTCCCATATAGCCATGGAAATGGAAAATTAGGGGAACTTTACCCTCACTCTTTGGAAGGACGACCCGTGCATAGACCTTGCCTTCATTTGTTCCTTCAAAGGTCAGCTCATAGCACTTGACTTGGGGAATATGGAAATCTCTTTCCTCCAACTGGTAGGCTGGAAGAGATGAAACTTTTTTGACTTGTTCATCCCAGAAAGCATCAAAGTCTTCTGGAACCTCATCCCGTCCTAGATAGGTCTTGATTTCTTCTAACAAAGCTGGATTTTTCATAGCATGCTCCTTTAGTTTTTTGTAATCGCTATCATAACTCTAGCATATCTAGGGAGGCAATGCAAGAAAGAATGCTAAATAGAAAGTGATTTTAGATTCTATTTCCTCAAACCTATCGTCTGAAAGTAGTTTTAAAATCTTAAACTTCTAATCTTCCGTTTTACATATGATCCTTCACAGCAACTGCTACCATTTTGGCTTTGGCACGGACTTTAGTAGCCACTGTCATCTCCATAGCAATAATTGCTTTTCTTTCCCCTAATTCCTCCAGAGTAGAAGTGACCACAATTTCATCTTCAATTGGACTAGGACTAAGGTAATCAATCTCCAAGTGAGCAGTAATAAAACGTCCTATCACAGTTGATTTCGTCAGTTCCAACCCTTTTTGATGATGGGCAAACCAAGCTGCTGAGGCCGTGCCATGGCAATCAAAAATAGTCGCTATCATTCCTCCAAAGACATTTGATGGAACTCCACCAGTATAAGCATTTTCAAGCTTTATCCGACTAATACAACTCTTTCCATCTATACTTGGATAGGTTTTTAAATGTAAGCCTGAATCATTCTTGGAACCACATCCCCAACAATGCTGAAATCGTTCTCCATACCTATCTTGGATAGCAATCGTTCTTGTTTCTAACATTCTTTTCACTCCTCTTTACTCAGATGGGGCAATTATATCAAGCTTCAGTCAAAGAGTAAATAGGCTTGGAGACTAATATCTTTTTATCACTCGACTAAGTTTGATTTATAGTCGACTATTTTATAAAAATAAAAAGAGCGTTTCCGCTCTTTGGTTATCAATAGGTGCTAGCTCCTTTCTCTAGTTTGAAAGTCTGATATTTCTTTTGGTAGGTTACTTTAATAGTCATGTGAGAGTCCTCGTTTCTTTTTGATGACTCTAGTATAAGACCCAAACCTAAAAGCTAGCTTATAGATTTCTTAGAAAAGGCTTAATCCAGATGTTCTCTCTTTTCTAAGTGGAGAGCAATCATGCGCCACTCCGGATCCTCTTTCCAACCTTCTATCGAACTAATGTAGCTGGCAACCTTTCTGGCTTCTTCTAAAATCGGAAAATCTTCGATAATATCCGCCACTTGAAACTCTGGAAGTCCTGACTGTCTGGTTCCAAAAATCTCTCCAGAACCACGCATTTTCAAATCTTCCTCCGCAAGGACAAATCCATTAGTCGTTTCTGTCATGATGCGCATGCGGTCCTTCCCTGACTCGGTCTTGGGATTAGCCACAAGAACCGCATAGGACTGCTTGTCTCCCCGACCCACACGACCTCTGAGCTGGTGAAGCTGGCTGAGACCGAACCGATCGGCATCCATGATAATCATGACGGTCGCATTGGGAACATTAACCCCAACCTCGATAACCGTTGTCGAAACCAAAATATCCGTCTTTCTCTCTTTGAATTCCTGCATGATCTGGTCTTTTTCGTCACTCTTCATCTTACCATGTAGAAGAGCCACTTCAGCCTTGCCGGCAAAATGAGCTGTCAACTCCTCAGATAAGGCAATGGCATTTTTCAGATCCAGAGCTTCCGATTCTTCAATCAGGGGAGAGATGACATAGGCTTGGGAACCTTTTTGAATTTCTCCCTCTAACCAAGTCAAGACCTGAGGCAGTTGCTCATGCTTAATCCAGCGAGTCACAATAGGCTTCCGCCCTGCTGGCATCTGGTCGATAATGGAAACATCCATATCTCCAAAGGCTGTGATGGCCAAGGTTCGTGGAATGGGAGTCGCCGTCATCATGAGGACGTCCGGATTATCCCCTTTTTCTCGTAGGATTCGCCTTTGCCCCACACCAAAACGATGCTGCTCATCGATGATAATCAAGCCAAGACGAGCATAATCAACCCCATCTTGTATCAAAGCGTGGGTTCCGATAATCAAATCAGCCTCACCCTTGGCAATGGTCTCCAAGACTGCTCTCTTTTCTGCAGCTTTTAAGGAACCTGTCAAGAGAGCGAATTTCAAGTCTGGAAAAAGGCTCTGTAGACTGTCAAAGTGTTGCTCCGCAAGGATTTCTGTCGGCACCATGAGAGCAGCTTGGTAGCCAGCCGTCACCGCCGCAAACATGGACAAGCCAGCGATCACCGTTTTTCCGCTCCCCACATCCCCTTGTAGGAGACGATTCATGTGATGGTCGGACTTCATGTCGGTCAAAATCTCCTGCAAACTCTTTTCCTGAGCTTGGGTTAGGTCAAATGGCAGATTTTCTTTAACGACTGTCACTTTTTCCTGAGACCAGTTCAGAACCAGACCGCTTCCCTGAACTCTATTTTCAGACTTGAGCGTCTGCAACTGCATCTGAAAATAAAAGAGTTCCTCAAACTTTATACGGCGAAGGGCCTGCTTGTATTCTGCCAAATCCTTAGGAAAATGCATAGCGCGAACAGCCTGGCAACGGGACATGAGTTTGTATTTATCAAGTAAAGACTGGGGCAGATTTTCCTCTATCAAGAGGTCTAACCCCTGATCAAAGGCCGTTTTGATGACCTTGACCAGACTGGCCTGACTGATTCCTTGAGCCAGTCGATAAACAGGTTGGAGGTCATCTTCCACCTGAGCCAGAACCTTCATCCCAGTCAGACTGGCCTTAGCACGGTCCCATTTCCCAAAGACAGCAAGGGTTGCACCCAACTCTATCTTATCAGCCAGATAGGGTTGGTTAAAAAAATTCACCGCAAAAACGACTTCTCCCTGCTTGAGGCTAAAACGTAGGCGATTGCGCTTGAAACCATAATACTGGACACTGGCAGGGGTCACGACTTGACCAGACAGAACCGCCTTTTCCCCATCTTCCAGATCTAGCACCTGCTTGGTCTTAAAGTCTTCATAACGGAAAGGAAAGTAGAGCAAGAGGTCTTGCAAGTTTTCAATTCCTAGTTTGGCGTATTTCTCTGCTGACTTTGGCCCCACGCCAGGTAAGACATGCAAGGGTTGATGTAGATTCATGCTCCACTCCTTTCTTTTTTAATAATATTCTCTCGGAATGCGATCGCTGAGGAGGCAAACCACCTCATAATTAATGGTTCCGCGGTAGGTCGCTACCTGAGTTGCTGTGATTTCCTGGTCACCGTTGGAGCCAATCAAGGTTACTTTTGTTCCTAGCGGATAAATCTTAGGCAAGCGAATGGTGATTTGGTCCATAGAAACCCGTCCGACGATTGGGCAAGCTTGTCCATCTACTAAAACAGAGAAATTCTGCATGTCTCGTGTCCAACCATCCGCATAGCCGATTGGCACGGTCGCGATGACTTGCTCGCTATCCGCCTGATAGGTGGCTCCATAGCCCATGCAAGCTCCAGCTGGCACTGTCTTGACATGGACCAGAGCAGACTCCAAACTCAAGGCTGGTGTCAAGTCATAGGGTAAGTCCAAGACCTCTCCACTTGGATTGAGACCATACATGGCATCTCCCATACGGACTGCATTGAAAATAGTCTCAGCATGCCAGAGGGTCGTTGCTGAGTTGCTGGCATGAACCAGCTCTGGAACTTCCTTCATACTTGCCAAAATAGCTTTAAAGCATTCTAACTGCTGATTAAAGTAGGTATCTGATTCCTCATCTGCAGTCGCAAAGTGGGTAAAAATTCCTTCAACATGCGCACCATGTTGCTTGAGCAAGTCTTGAGCCAGATCCGCTTCACTGGCCTCTCTAAAACCAATCCGTCCCATTCCTGAATCAATCTTGAGATGGACAGTCAAGCCAGTTAAATCTGCTTCCTTGTCTAACAGCGCTTGAATCCACTCCAATCCTGCCACTGTCAAGGTGATGTCGTATTCTTTAGCTAGAGCAACAGCTTCGATTTCAGAAACTCCTAAGATGAGAATTTTCTTGCTAAGTCCAGCATGACGAAGTTCGATAGCTTCATCAATATTGGAAACGCAAAATCCATCAACAACATCCTGGATCGCCGTTGCAACAGCTACCGCCCCATGTCCATAAGCATTAGCCTTGACTACTGCAAATTTGAGCGTACCATTAGGGATATGACTTCCCATTTGTTGTATATTGTGTCGAATGGCTCCCAAACGAATCAGAGCCTTGGTTGGTCTATGTAGACTAGCTTTCATGATTTTCCTCCAAAATGACACTGGCTGTCACAAACTGATCTGTATGGCTGATTGACAGCCAAATCTTTCCTGAAAATGGTGCCTGACTAAAATAGGGAGCCCCGCGTTCATTATTCAAAACTTCCAAATCCTGAAAAGTCAGTTTTCCAATACCAGTTCCCATAGCCTTGGAAAAGGCCTCCTTAGCCGACCAGCGACCAGCCAAGTATTCAATTTGTCTGCGCCCTTTGAGATTGGCAAAACGCTCCATTTCTTTAGGGGTCAGCACGCGCTTGGCAAAGCCCTCACGTCGTGTAACTGCATTTTCTATCGAAGCCAATTCTTCGATGTCAATTCCGTGTCCAACTATCATACTCATAAAAGGAGCTGAGATTCCCCCAACTCCATCCTTTTCACTTATTTTGTTAAGGTAGTATAAATTTCTTCTACCAAGGCTACTGTATTTTCCCAACCTAGACAAGGGTCAGTTATGGAGCAACCAAAGACCTCTGGTTGATTTTGACGACCGTCTGCTAGGTAAGATTCGATCATAAAACCTCGAACCGTCTTTTTAATCTTTTCATTCCAGTCACAATTCAGCAAGGCTTGACGAACAATACGAATTTGTTCCATATACTGCTTGCCTGAATTGTCATGATTGGTATCGATGATAATGAAGGGATTTTCAAGCCCCATAGTCTCATAGCGATTGATGGCATTTAAGAGGGTTTCATAGTAGAAGTTGGGTTCATTTTTACCATATTCGTTCATGGCGCCACGAAGGATAACGTGGGCCAAGGGATTTCCTGAAGTTTCCACTTCTTGACCGTGGTAAAGGAAGGTTTGCTTGTTTTGAGCTGCATAGATAGCATTAAACATGACCCCAAGGTTCCCAGATGTCGGATTTTTCATCCCAACCGGAGCATCAATCCCAGAGGCTACAAAGCGGTGTTCCTGGTCTTCCACCGAACGAGCCCCTACAGCATGGTAGCTGACCAGGTCATCAACCAAAACGAGGTTTGACGGATAGAGCATCTCATCAGCTGTTGTCAAGCCAGTTTCGGTAATCACACGGTAGTGGAGCTGACGAACAGCCTGCAAACCATTGATGAGACTAGGCGCTTCGCTGGTATTTGGTTGATGAATCATGCCCTTATAGCCATCTCCATTAGTACGAGGTTTAGCCGTATAGACACGCATCACGAT
This sequence comes from Streptococcus oralis subsp. tigurinus, assembly GCF_002093575.1. Lineage (GTDB taxonomy): Bacteria > Bacillota > Bacilli > Lactobacillales > Streptococcaceae > Streptococcus > Streptococcus oralis_CH. The sequence goes on from NZ_LNVH01000003.1 coordinate 67,052, forward strand.
AAAGATTTTATCCGCAACTTTTTTCTGCAAGTCTGCTAAGCGATGAGCATATTCGAGCACTGCTTCTTCATTGTCAGAAGAGCAAGGTCCCATCACCAAAAGGATTCGGTCGTCCTCACCAGAGATGATGGCTGCCAACTCTCTATCACGGGCTTCTTTTTTTCGCAAGGCTTCAGGTGACAGCTGGGTCGCAGCCTTGATTGCTTCAATATCAATTTCTTGACCTTTTTCGATAAATGCCATCTTACTCTCCTAGCGTTTGGTAAATTTCTCGAACAAGTGCTTCTGTGTTGTCCCATCCGAGACACGGATCTGTAATGGACTTACCAAAAACTTCTGGCTCATTTTGACGTCCATCTTCTAGATAGGACTCAATCATAAAACCACGAACATATTTCTTGATTTTCTCATTCCAGTCACGGTTAATCAAGGTCTGACGAACGATACGGATTTGCTCCATGTACTGCTTGCCTGAATTGTCATGATTGGTATCGATGATGATAAAGGGATTTTCCAAGCCCATCTTTTCATACTGGGCAATGGTATCTATCAAATTGTCATAGTAGTAGTTGGGAATATTCTTGCCATATTCATTCAAGGCACCACGAAGAATGGCATGGGACAATGGATTCCCAGTCGTTTCCACCTCTTTACCAAGGAAGAGGAAACTCTGCTTATTTTGCGCTGCGTAAATCCCGTTAAACATAACATTGAGATTTCCAGATGTTGGATTTTTAAATCCTGTTGAAAAATCTGCTCCGCTCGCTACAAAACGGTGCTGTTGATCCTCTACAGAACGAGCTCCAACAGCCATATAAGAAATCAAATCATCCACCAGCGGAAGATTTTCAGGATAAAGCATCTCATCCGCTGTTGTCATGCCAGTCTCAGAAATAACGCGGTAATGTAAATGACGAACAGCCTTGATTCCATTGATCAAGCTAGGTGCTTCTTTAGCATTTGGTTGATGAATCAAGCCCTTATAGCCATCTCCATTGGTACGAGGTTTAGCCGTATAGACTCGCATGACCATAAAAATGCGGTCTTTGACCTCTTCTTGCAAAGCAGATAGACGCTTGGCATACTCGAGAACCGCCTCTTCATTATCAGATGAACATGGTCCAATCACCAAGAGAATACGCTGGTCTTCCCCACGGATGATGGCTTCCAATTCCTGATCACGTTGATTTTTTCTCGCAAGAGCCGCTCCCTCTAATTTAGACAAGGCGCGAACTTCTTCAATGTTAATTTTAGGACTTTTAGCTGTAAATACCATGATTCATCTCCTTATAAAGCAAACGGACACCAAGCAAAAAATGACTTTTACCAGGTATCCGCCTGTATCTTATCTCGTATTATTGTCTCTTACCATGACAGTTCTTGAATTTCTTACCAGATCCACATGGGCATTGATCATTTCGTCCGACTTGGCTCAAGTCCACATCTTTTGGAAGCTGAGTCTGCTGCGCTGCGATATTACGAGTCGCAGTTGTACTGATATTGTGTTCAGTTTGAGGACGTTCCTGTTCGTGGATTTGTGCTTTCATCATCAAGCGAGTTACATCGAATTCAATTGATCCAATCATGTCATTAAACATGCGGAAACCTTCTGCTTGATATTCTACAACAGGGTTGTTTTGGGCATATCCACGAAGACCAACAGCATTTCGCAACTGATCAAGAGCATCGATATGGTCTGTCCACTTGTTGTCTACAACACGTAGGATCAAGACCTTCTGGAACTCTTTCACTGCTTCTTCATCACGAAGTTTGGCAACTTGGCTATCATAAACTTTCAAGGCACGTTGGAAAAGCTCATCTTTGATAGCTTGGTCTGACAAACCTGCAAGGTCTGAACGGCTGATTGAATCTTCTGGAAGCAAGTTATACTTAGCAAAGTTCAGGATTGCTTCCAGTTTTTCATCTTCTTTCGAACGAGCATGTGCATCTACGATTCGGCCAATGGTACGACGAATCATAGCATGGATTTCAGGTGCCAAGTCACGATCTGCAGTAATGACATCATAACGTTGTGCATAGATGATTTCACGTTGTTCACGCATAACGTCATCGTATTGGAGGACTTGTTTACGAGTATCGTAGTTGTTCCCTTCGACACGTTTTTGAGCTGCTTCAACTTGACGCGTTAACATGCGAGATTCGATGGCTTCATCAGACATGTTAAGACGTTCAAAGACACCTTTCAAACGTTCTGAACCAAAACGTTTCATCAAATCATCTTCAAGAGACAAGTAGAATTGTGACTCACCTGGGTCTCCTTGACGCCCTGAACGTCCACGAAGCTGATTATCAATACGGCGACTTTCATGGCGTTCTGTACCAATGACACAAAGTCCACCAAGTTCACGAACTCCTTCGCCAAGCTTGATATCAGTACCACGACCGGCCATGTTGGTTGCGATAGTAACTGCGCCACGCTGACCAGCGTTCATGATGATTTGCGCTTCTCTGTAGTGGTTCTTCGCATTCAAGACTTCGTGAGGAACACCTGCCTCTACCAGTTTCTTAGACAGAAAGTCACTCGTTTCAACTGCAACTGTACCTACCAAGACCGGCTGACCTTTTTGGTGACGAGCTTTTACATCTTCAACTACAGCCTTAAACTTCGCATCAAGACTGGCATAGAGAAGGTCTGAGTGGTCGATACGTTGGATTGGACGGTTGGTTGGGATTGGGATGACGCGAATGTTGTAAATTTCGCGGAATTCTTCTTCTTCTGTTTTACCAGTACCTGTCATACCTGCCAATTTCTTATACATACGGAAGAGGTTTTGGTAGGTGATAGAAGCTGAAGTCTTAGTCTCGTCTTGAATTGGTACACCTTCTTTTGCTTCAATCGCTTGGTGCAAACCATCAGAGTAACGACGACCTTCCATGGTACGACCTGTAAATTGGTCGACGATCAAGATTTCCTGCTCTTCACTAACCACATAGTCGATATCGAGAATCATGATATAGTTGGCACGGAGGGCATTGTCGATAAAGTGGGTAAGAGCCACGTTTTCGACATCATAGAGATTCTCCAGTTTGAAATAGCTCTCAGCCTTGTCAATCCCAGAATCAGACAAACCAATCGTCTTAGACTGAATGTCAATAATATAGTCATCCTTGTCCAAAGACTTCACAAAATGATCCGCCATGTGGTAGAGTTGGCTAGTCTCAACTGCATTGGCACCTGAAACGATCAAAGGAGTACGGGCTTCATCGATCAAGATTGAGTCAACCTCATCGACCAAGGCATAGTTAAGCGGACGTTGTACCATGTTTTCTGCACGAACGACCATATTATCACGAAGGTAGTCGAAACCAATCTCTGAGTTGGTTGAGTAGGTAATATCGCAAAGGTAAGCCTCTTTTTTCTCCATTGGAGATTTAGCTGCCAAGTTGATCCCTACTGACAAACCGAGCCATGAGTACAACTCACCCATTTCAGTCGCGTCACGTTCTGTTAGGTATTCATTGACTGTAACTACGTGAACCCCTTTACCTGCAAGGGCATTGAGGTACACTGGCATGGTCGCTGTCAATGTCTTCCCTTCACCGGTACGCATCTCTGGAACGTCACCATGGTGAAGAACAATCCCACCCATGACCTGAACCTTATAAGGGAAAAGCCCAAGGACACGTTTTGCAGCTTCACGGACTACCGCAAAAGCCTCATATAACAGCGAATCAAGTGATTCCCCCTTATTGTAGCGTTCTTTAAATTCGTCAGTTTTTGCTTTTAGTTCTTCGTCCGACATTGCGGCCATTTGGCTCTCATAGTTAAGAACCTTATCAGCCATCTTTTCTAGACGACGAAGTTCTCCTTTATCATTTTCGATAATTGTTTTTAAAATATTAGCCATGATTTTCCTTACTTTAGATTCTGAATATTTTAGAATGTTCTTTTAATTTTAGCATATTTACCATTATTTTTCAAGAAAGAATCCTTGTTTTACAAGGGGAAAAAAGGACTAGAAGCTAGCCTAGTCCTTCATTTTTTAATGTTTAATTTCCCAAAAATATAGGCAATATCCCAAAATACCAAAAGAGATTGATCCAGAAGGCCAAGCAAAAGATGATGCCAAAGAAGAAAAGACTGATTTTTTTAATCAGCACGGAGTATAGGATGGATAAAACGCCAAAAACCACAAAGAGTTTTTTCATAACGAAATAATATACTGAAACTCCTCCTATATGCCAATCCCAAGGAAGGAAAAATACGAGCAACCAGAGGATGCAAATCGTAAGAATAAATCTCTTGTAGTGCGCTTCAAGAAAGGCTTTTGTTTTCTCCATAGCAAACCTCCATTTGAGTCACTGTCTCTTCCCTTTTATTATACCAAAAAAACCTGGAAAAAGCTTTCCAGGTTCGGGTTTGAAATCACTAGTCTTACTAGAGAAATTACTTTATTCATAGGCTGATTCACTTTATTGACTTGATGAAGATGTTCCAAAATCGACCTTAGGAACTGTCTTGGCTTCTTCTGTTTCTTTAAAGGTTTCAGCTTCTTTAAAGTTCATCATATTCGCAAAAAGCACGGTTGGAAAACTTCTCAACTTTTGATTGTACTCGGCTGCGACTTTATTATAATCCTTGCGTGCTACAAAGATACGATTTTCACTGCCTGAAAGTTCGACCATTAGTTGCTCAACATTTTGATTGCTCTTGAGTTCTGGATAATTCTCCGTCAAGGAAATCAAGCGGGAAAGAGCAGAGCTCAACTCTCCCTGAGCCTTTTGGTTTTCTTCCGAAGTTACTGAACTACTACCGATTTTAGCTCTAGCATCAGCAATCTTGGTAAAGACTTCGGTTTCATGATTCATTTGTCCTTTAACGGACTCCACCAAGTTACCAATCAAGTCCGAACGACGTTGGAGGGCTGTCGAAACATCGGCCTGAGCCTGCTCTACTTTAGTCTGTTCACCAACCAGACCATTATAGGTCGTCACTGCGGAACAACTTCCCAGAACTAGTAGTCCAAAGAAAATCGCCACTATTGAGAGAATTACTTTATTTTGTTTCATATCAAAACCTTAACACTTTCTTTTATCAACTTTTCTGAGAAAATACTCAGATTTTAAATCAATTTCCCAAACTTTGTTTTTATTTTTAATTAAGGAGTGAACTCTTGCAAAGGAGTCACCTTACTGTATGGAGAAATCGGTTTGAGCAATATATGATCACTCACCAGTCATCAGACGAACCGCCACCATCAAAGCCACCGCCGTCCCAGCCACCAGATGAGTCGGAGCCTGAGTCAGACCAAGAGGATCCTGAATCTGATGAGTCACCGCCCCACCAGCCACCGCCAGAATCATCGCCATGTGAACCACCACCACGACCTCCAGATATAAATCCGATGATCATCACGATGAAGTAAATGAGAATTCCAAATCCGATAACTCCGTCACTCGAACTGCTTTTTCGATGACGTCTCGAAGAACTCCTCTCACCAGCATACCTTTCAAGTTCCCTTAAGCGACTAGAATTGATTGCATAGTCGTAACTACTTTTAGAACTTGAAGAAGTCGTACTCGATCCACTATAGAACATGTAGTTGAGATTATTGACTATTGAGAGAACTCCATTGTTGTAATCTCCTTTTTGAAAATAAGGGCGTGCTGTTTTCAAGAACCTGTGAGTCTGATAGTCTGTGATCTTACTGGCCACATTATTGCTTGTTTCAATCCGTGATTTTCTATCCTCAATAGCGACCACAATCAAGGCGCCGTTGTTGTCTCCCGAATAGCCAATCTTCCAAGCTCTAGCTGTTTCATTGGCTACTGTTTCGATTGTTTCTCCATCTAGGCTTTTCACAACATAAACGCCCATTTGGAATTTTTCTGCTTTTTGACTATTTACCTTATTCAAGCCTTGGATCAGTCTGATTGTATCATCAGTCAGATATTGATCCGGATCATAGATCCCGTACTCAGGTTTTTCAGGTGCTGTAAATGCTGACAAAAAGAGAAAGACCATCAGCAATCCAAGCAAGCGAACCAACAAACTATTTTTAAATAATCTGCTTCTTTTCATAATAACCTCCCCGATAAAGGAAAATTGATTGAAGGAATTATAGCATTTTGATTTTTACAAAGAAAGTACATTTTCATTACAAATAGATTACAAAATCTAGGAAAATAGTTGAATTTTGATGACAGATTTCGTCCCCGATTTGATAAGCCTTTTTACTCCTTTGATAGAAAAAAGAAGACCTCATAGCCTTCTTTTAGTTTATTTTTTAAATAAACAAAGTATAAATTTCTAATTATCTTTTTATATTTTCTTAAATGCTCGTAAAGCCTTATTCTATGTGCTTTCGAGTATTTTTACTGTAGGAAGATACTTCACGTTTCTTTGCATATTTCCTCATGTCTTAGCTGTCAGAAGTGGTAAATAAGTAGTAAATTCATTTGTACTACTAAGCAACAAGACGCTCCTGTTGCTTCTCTTTATTCAAGCGTTTCATTTCTGCCATTGCAGAATCGAATGTTGCATGTGCGTAATAGTTCAGCGTCATGGCTATATTAGCATGTCCCATAATGTACTGTAATGCCTTTGGATTCATTCCTGCATTTGCATAGTTGGTACAGAATGTATGTCGCAAACTATGTGGAGTGATGTGTGGCAATTTATCCTCGTTATACTTATTGTATTTCTTAACAAGACCTTTCATCATGCCGTTGTAATCACTTGCCACTTTTGGATAGTTCTTTCTATTAAGAAAGAGGAAATCACTATATCCATCAATCTCAACACGCTTATCATTCTTTCGATTCGCTAACACTCGCTTAAATGCTTGATAGGCTTCTTCAACCATAGGAACTTGACGTTCGCCACTTTTGGTCTTTGGTGTTTCAATGTAGTACCCAATTTCAGTATCTCTCAATAGCTGATGGTCTATATTGACAAGACGATTCTCAAAATCTAAATCTGGAAGTGTCAAACCACCAAACTCTGAAATACGAAGACCTGTTTTTAAGAGTATCAGAATTTCATCATAATTTTTGCTGTAGGTTTTATCAGCTTTTGCAAAGGCTAACAGTTTTTCTTCCTGTTCTTCTGTTAGTACGGTCTTAGGGACAGTATCATCATCAAGAACTGCTTTCAGTTGAAAGTCAAATGGATTCTTCCGAACACAATCATCTTGTATAGCAATATAGAATGAAGCCTTTAAAGAACGTTTGTAGTTATTGATGGTTTGATAAGCATAACCATTTTCACTCATTCTAATAGCCCATTCTTTAGCGTCTGATGGCTTAATACTGTCAATACTTCTTACACCTAACTTGTCTTTCTTCAAAATATCCATAAGATATTTGCGTCCAGTTTCAGTGTTTTTTCTAACCTTTGGTCTTTGAGCGTTCTGTTTTGCGTAAAGCTGGCAGAGTGTCATTTTCTTTCCTACAACATCAATACCATCATGAATGTCTTTCTGTAACTCTGCGATTTTCTCTCTAAGTGAGATACAATCACGCTTTCCTGCTGGTACTCGGTCTGTAGCCACAAGTTTCCACGAGTAAACAAATTGCGGTTCTCCAAATGAATCTATATATTTGTATAAGTATCTTCCGTCTTTTCGTTGGCTCTCTCCAGTCTTTAAGATTCGACCTTTATTGTCACGTCTTTTTTCTGACATGGCATTTGCTCCTTTCCTTTATGGAAAGAGCCTTGATACGACTTAATACTATTTTATCATATACAAGACCCTTTGGCGACGCTAGATTGCGTCCAATGTATCTATAATTTTTTCAAATTGTTTTCGTTTAATCTGAATACGATTGCCATTCATAATCAGCCAATTTGCATTTTTATTTTCCTCTGCCAAGCGTCGTAGCTTGTTTTCGCCAATACGAAAATATTTTGACGCTTCTTCAATGGTTAGGGTATAACGTTCCCAAATAGGAATGTCAGTCTGCTTCATAAAATCCTCCTTTCCAAATCACTTATTTGGATTTCATAAAAGTTGTTTTACCAGCAATCGAACAGCTTTAGCAAAGCTCACGGGAGTTCCACCCCTGCATGGTTCTCATGTAGCCATACTCATTGCCTGCGACGGTTTTATCACGCTCGGACTATTGACTGTATGGGAGTATCATTATCACGATAAGAATGTCGTTGCAGGCAATCCTGCTAAAGATTGCTTCTCGGATCACTAACATGAATCGCTCGCTATCTTTATAAGATAGGTCATGGCGGTTAGTTCCGTTGGCTCTTTTCTTATCGAAACGTATTCGATTACTTTTATTCAGTTTTCAAAGAACAATGGCTCGTTAGCCTATCAAAACACATTGAAAGCTCAATATGCTTTGGTGGAATAACAAACCTCCCTGTTCGGGAAGCGTGGAATGGTTTAGCACGCTTCCACGAAAGGAGAGAGGATATTACTTAATTTCAAATGACAAAATCTTTGTAATCAGTCTGGTTTCCATTCTTCCACGTAAGACTTCATCAACGACCATACTTTGATTGCCATATTCATCTTTCATAAGTCGTAGGGAACGCTTCGTTATGTACCCTCTGTAATGATGTAGAATCTGGTTAATCGCTTCGGTATCGCCATCTGTTGCCTTTACAATGAGAGGAAAGGGAATCATAGGATATTGTGTTTTCATTCTTCAAATTCCTCCATAAACTTTTTAATTAAGGCTAGTCCACTGGTTCTATGCCGATAGACAGTAGAACGGTTCAATTTCAACAGGTCTGCAATTTCTGAATCGCTCATGTCCATAAAGTAAAACAGCAGTAGAATTTCACGTTTCTTGTCTGGCAACTCACGTAATGCTTCACTCAACAAATCATTTTCAACGCCTACTGATAACCCATTGAGTGTAAAAATCTGAAAGTCAGTTGAATAGTTATCTGTTGTCGCAAACTGGCTAACAAGATAATCGCCAACATCCGAAAAGGACACCTCACGCTTTGCAATCCTTGAAAGATAAAGCATATAATTCTTTCGCTCGTCTTCCATAGCACGTTTACAGATATAGTCAAACTGATTTTCTATTGTGGTCTGAAAAGAAGATGGTTTCATGTTTCTCACCCCCTTTCTGTCTAGGAAAGGAAGTGAGCCTTGCTCGTTTATCTCCTTTCACTCTTAGTCCCAATGTGAAAGGGGGATTTGTTGCATTACTGATAAATAAACTTTGTAAAAAAGTTCTGAATAGCCAAAAAAGCATATAAACAGATTTATTTCTCTGTTTACATGCTTCTGTTATTCTATCTATATGATTTATAAAACCACATTGGTGGACGTACTTATCTATTGCAGATAGACGACTTTTTTTGACAAGAACCCAATGTAAGGAAATTTATTGTATATGATGTACTTCATGGCGACGTTGACCTCCAACAAACCGCCATTTGGAAGTAATATACAATATTTTAACAGCGTAAATAGCACTACCATATAACGGTTTTTTTTATTGGCGTTTAGTAGTGCTTTTTATTAAATATAAACCTATAAACCATATAACACGTTTTTCTATACCTGTTTTTAATTCAGTAGGAACAATAAAATGTATAGAGGTGGTCTACTATGCGTAAAAAAGAAGATAAATATGATTTTAGAGCCTTTGGTTTAGCCATTAAAGAAGCTCGATTGAAACGAGGTTTAACTCGTGAACAAGTGGGAGCATTGATTGAAATTGACCCACGGTACTTAACTAATATTGAAAATAAAGGGCAACACCCCAGCATACAAGTTCTTTATGACCTTGTATCGTTACTTCATGTTTCCGTTGATGAATTTTTCTTACCTGCTAATAACTTGGTAAAAAGCACCCGACGATTACAGATAGAGAAATACATGGATAGCTTTACAGACAAAGAACTATCCTTAATGGAATCTTTAGCCAGCGGTATCAACGAAGCAAGAAACATCGAAGACTAATTAAAAGAATCCATACATAACGGAAAGAGCCGATAAAATGAGATTGTATTAATCTCATTTTATCGGCTCTGCGTCTTTGCGTCTGGCTCTGTAATCACAGTTACTTTGAACTGCTTTATTTCAATTAAATTTTCTTGTCTGCATTTCGGACAATAGAGGGGGAATTTTTTTAATTCAGTATCTTCCCTTATCTTTAATCGTGTTTTATTTCCACATACAGGACACAATATCCACTTGTAGTTTATAATAACTATCTCCTCCTTTACACTTTAATTCAAATCTTTATTAAAAAATATTTCATCTTATTTAACAAGAAACCATATTTATATAACAACATAAAATACACTAAGTTATTTTATTGAACATATATCGTACTTTATCTATCCGACTATTTGGACGACGGGGCTGGCAAACAGGTTCACCGGTAGTAACATGGTACCCTTTTAACTCTGTTAAACAAACACTACGTCCATTTGTAAAGAAAGTTAAATCACTACGATATTCTTGAATACACCGAGCAGGGATTTCTCCACTAAGAATGACCTCATTATTTTTCAATTGAGTGTCTACGATGTTCGCACAATATTTAGGAGCATCGGTGTATGCTCGTGAAAGATATTCCTGTGGCGCATAAATTTTAAAACTAAGATATGGCTCTAACAATTCTGTTCCAGCTTTTTTTAAGACTTGTTCCAATACAATAGGAGCAAGCATCCGAAAATCTGCTGGGGTACTAACAGGGCTATAGTATAAGCCATACTTAAAACAGATTTTACAGTCCGTCACATTCCAACCATACAATCCTTGTTCACAGCCATAGCGTATCCCTTCCATAACTGCATTTTGAAATGATTGATTTAAGTATCCAAGAGAAACCGAGCTCTCATACTGCATTCCACTTCCCAACGGAAGCGGTGATACAGATAAACCAATGGAAGCCCAGAAAGGATTCGGTGGAACTTCGATGTGAATGGTATACTCTGCTTTTTTTAACGGTCTTTCCATATAAATGACTGTAGGCTCTTTTATTTCTATCTCCACATGATACTTTTCTTGCAGCAGAGCACAAGTCACTTCCATTTGTACTTTCCCTAAGAAAGAAAGTATGATTTCATGTGTCGCAGAATCCACATAATATCGCAGAAGCGGGTCACTGTCGGAGATTTCTAAAAGTGCATCAAGTAACATTTCCCTTTGTTGAGGTTTGCTCGGTTCAACAGTCGTTTGCAGCAGAGGGAGGGGATTTTCAATTCTCTCTCTCTGTGGCAATAGCTTTGTATCTCCAAGAACACTATTTAACTTCAAAAACTCATTCTGCAAAATAACAATTTCCCCGGAATAAGCCTTATCGATTTTACATAATTCACCATTTATTGAAGTATACATTTCTGTAATTTTTATTTTTTCCTTTTCCGATATTCTAACCGAATCTCGCAAATGCAGTACGCCACTATAAAGACGTATATATGCAAGACGCTGTCTTTTTTCCGAATACTCAATTTTGAAAACTTTTCCGCAAAGTTCAGACTGACCTCGATGTGTTGATGAATAAAATTTATTCGTAATCACTTCTATAAGGTTATCAATCCCTATATTGTTTTTTGCACTTCCGTGATAAACAGGGAACAGGGAACAATTATGAAATCTTATGCTTTCCTCTTGTTCGAGTTCCAATGCTTCTAATGATTTACCGGACATATATTTCTCTAAAAGGTCATCGTTTCCCTCTATTACCGTATCCCATTGTTCAGATTCGGTAAAGTTCGTCACACACATATTAGGATACAGTTCTACCTTCTGTTTGATTACAATTTCGGCAGAAAGTTTCTCTTTAATATCCTGATAAACCGTTGATAAATCAATTCCATTTTGGTCAATCTTATTGATAAAAAAGATTGTGGGAATCCCCATTTTCCTAAGTGCATGAAATAATATACGAGTTTGTGCTTGTACGCCATCTTTTGCAGAAATCAGTAGAATTGCCCCATCTAAAACTGATAATGAACGATATACTTCTGCTAAGAAATCCATATGTCCTGGCGTGTCTATGATGTTCACCTTCGTATTTTCCCACTGAAAAGAGGTTATTCCTGTCTGAATTGTAATTCCTCTCTGACGTTCTAAAAGCGTATTATCCGTCCTCGTTGTACCTTTGTCCACGCTTCCTAATTCTGTAATCGCTCCACTGTTATATAATAAGCTTTCTGTTAAGGTAGTTTTTCCCGCATCAACATGAGCTAAAACTCCAATATTAATAATTTTCATGTGATTTTCCTCCATTCAAAAGCCCAAAAGGGCATAAAAATCCCAGTGATAAATACTCTTATCACTGGGATTTTTATGCATAACCATAGGCATACAAAGCATACAGATATTCTCCGGATACTTTAGAATCACATGATAAAGGTATTCTTAAACTGGGTACAAAAAACTAAGCCCTCCTAAAAAAGGACATCCAATTATTTGTTCGCACTATCAAATTGACAGTTTATTTAAGAATACCTTGCCGCATATTTATTAACTCCTTTTAAATAGATACTTAAATAATAGCACGTAAGAGCATATTTGTAAAGGAATCTCCAATTTTTTATCAAAGAGAGTACGTGATTACAAAATAGCTGTAATAATGTACCAATATTTGTTATTCTATAATCTTCCAATTACTCCCGTTCTTTTCAAGTACCAAATCAAATTGAGATACCTGCGTTGCTTTGGTCTGCTGGTCGATATACTCCACTGTCAGCGATACCGTGACTTGATTATCCTTACGATTGTGAATAGGATTTACCAGTTCTTGAAAGATGTACTCTTTTCCGATTGGTTTTAATATCCCGTCATTCACATAGTAGGAAAGTTCACTGGCTGTCGCTGTAGGATAGAGCTTGAAGAACGTCGTTAAAAACTCATTGATTTCATTGGTTGTAATGGAATCAACCGTCCCCTCACTTTCAATGGCTTTTGGTTTATAACTTGATTTCTTAGGTATGTTGGTAATGGTCGGATTCTTAACCAGTACCATATTTCCAGAACCATCTACATAGACACTCACTATATAAGCAGAGTGGACGGTCTTTGTATTTTCTCCCTCTGTAATGAGCTGGTCTACACTGTAGGTTACATTAAACTCATTGTCGCCAGTTGGCTCTACCGTCCATATCTGAAATCCTCTTACAGAAGACGATACAGGAATATCTTTGCGTACTGTATCAACATTGAGAGCTTGAAGTTCATCTGTCAGATAGCCTTTTAGACTTTCCATTCGATTATCAATGGACTTATCGGATTGCTCCCATGAATAGTAGACTTTCGCAAAGTTCTCTACAAAATTTTCTACATGATGAGTATCAACGTATTCCTTTTCTATGATAGTTGTTTCGTGAATAGTATGAGTATCTATAGCTGTAAAGTGCTTGAATATCGCAAAGCTGAAACTAAGCCCTAAAAGTACCCACAAGGCAATCACAACCTTTTTATGAGGATTGACCTTATAGACACGAGGTTTCTTTTCCTTTGGTATCTGTTTTTCTTTATTCTGATTTTTTCTAAATTTCATCATTAAATCTTCCTTTCTCATTGTTTGATTCGTCCTGCTCCCACTAAATGCTGTTGCCAGTAGGGGCTTGTTAAGTCGGCATAACCGATTGGGTCGCCTGCATGAAACATACGGTTATTGCCAAGGTATATCCCAACATGAGTAATATAAGAGCCAGCGTTATAGGTAGAATGAAAGAAAACCAAATCGCCAGCTTGTGCTTCCGATAGTGGGATATGCTGGGTCACATCATATTGCTGTTGTGCGGTTCGTGGTAAGTTAATTCCAGCTTTTCCATACGTCCATTGTGTCAGTCCGCTACAATCAAAAGAAGTAGTCGGGGAAGCTCCACCGTAAACGTATCGCCAGCCCTCATATTTCAGTGCTTCGTCCATGATGGCTTGTACCGTATCATCATCAAACTCTGTTGTGACAAGATACTGCGTTACCAGTTGCACATAAAACATATTGCCATAGTTGTATCGCCAGCCCCCATTGATAGGTATGGCTATGGGATTGGGGTAAGACACTTTTTCGCCACCTGAATACTCTTTTGAGAAACTTTGAGCCAGTTCAAAGGTATATTTATTTCCACGATTAGCCACATACCCTAAGAAACCACCACCATAATTGTAGGACTGGATAACCGATTCTAAATCTACACTGAGCCTTTCGCTACTGGCTAATAATTCACTGAAATACTTCACACCTTGCTTAATGGATTCTTCTGTACTCAATGAATTAGGTGGAAGACCGAGGGATTCCGAGGACTGCATAACATCTTCCGCAGTACCGCCCGATTCCACCTGTATAATCGCAAGAAGTATGTTGACATATTCTTCAACGCCATATTCTTTGGCATATTTTTCTACCATAGGCTTATGAGCCAGCACTTCTGCGGAAACATTCACACCTCCATAATGAATATTGGAAATTCCGCTGTCCTGTTCATCTGAAAATAAAATGGCAACAAACAGAAACAGTGAGAAGACCATCAAGAATAATCCAGAACCACCAATCACTAAAGTTTTCAACTTCATGGTTTCTTACCGACTTTCTTAATGGTGGCGGTTTTGATTGGTGGTCTACTTCTTGTATTTTGTAGTGGTACTCTTTGAACAGTAGACGGACGTTCTTTTGTGATTGGACGTTGTGAAGTTCTATCTGCTGTAGTGGTTGAAGTTGCTGGCTTTTGAACGGTTTTTTCTTGAACGGTATTGCCTTGGCGTTCCACTTTTGGACTTGAAAAATCGGACTTAACTGCTGGACGCTCTTGTTTGGCTTGTTGAGATTCCTTATATGAAGTCTGAATATTAGACTGTTTTGAGGTCTGTTCATCATGATATTGTTCTTGTCTTGTAGTCGGTCTTTCATGAACAGAAGAAGCAGGCTGTTTTTTCTGTTTGACCTGTTCCATTTCAGAGCGACGCTTCGCAATGGTTTTTCGCCTTTGTTCCTGCTGTTCCTTGCGTCCACTGGCTCTGTCCGCTTTGGTTTGAGAAATACTACTGGTTAAATCACGGACATTCTCTTTTACTTTGGATTTTCCTTGATATACTGCATATCTTGCATTGGTCGGCAAATCTTTAACCTGTTCTTTCAAACCACTAGCAGTGTCTACCATTCTGTCTTTGGTATCAGCTACTGTACCGATGGTTTGACCGATACGTTTTCCAAGTGTTGATTTTTCCTTTCCGTCTGGTCGGGAGTGATCTGCTTGTGTCCTTGCAGAACTCCCCGAACCCGACTGTCCTTTTTTACCTGTAACAATGGCAGACCCAGCCCCTAGAGTAGTCATGGAACGTCCAAGTTTCCGCTGTAGACGGTGCATGTGAGCGTGCATAAGCATACGAGGTTTTCTCATCACACGACTTCCCACACTTTGAGAATCGTTACTCTGTAGAGAAAACATACTCATTAAATCGCCCAGCTTGAAGTAGATTCCTGCAAAGGTCACAATCTGTAGAAAAGCAATCAAAAAGAACGGATAACCAGCCGATAAGGTATAGAGCATGGTTGAAATACTAAATGCTGTCGTAATAATCAATGTGATTCCAGCTCGTGTCAAAATGGTATTAAAGAGCTTTGTTATGGCTCGTTTTGACATACCATCAAATGATGGAATCATGCTTAAAATAAAGCTCACAGGCAGAAACATAGCATAGATGATAAAAAGTACCTGCGAGAAAATCATGATTCCTGTTAATAGGAATACAAATATGGAAATCCCAATATTGAAGACAAATAGGAAGAAGACTGTACCTAAACGGTTAATGGTCTTTGTAATGGTTAGATTGGTATTGCTTCTGTCTTCAATTTCTTCCGCAACAATTTTTTCTCTGTCTTCGCCATTGTTGGAATCTGGGCTGGTGGAGAGCAGGCTTTCCACACGGTCAATACCGATACTTTCAATGTCTGAACTGTTGTATTGAAGCAGTAGCCACGGTTGCTGAACCTGTATGGAAAACAGGCTATCTCTGATTAAGTCCACGCTGTCCTTGCCTTGACTATCGGAATGGGGCATGACAATCTTCGTGCCAAGTGATAAACTGGCATTACTGATGTCTGATGAAAAGTCATTGATTTTTTTAATGTAGTCGGGAGCGTAGGCAATAAAGGAAGCCGATAGGATAAACACCAGCACAAAATTCATAATGGCATGAATTGCCTTTGTGGTTTCTCTCTTTATCAGTCCCGTATAGGCAACATAAACCCCAAGAACCAAAATCAAGAGTAAGAGGAATCCAACATAGAAACCCTCTGTTGAAAATCCGTTTGCACTCACACCAGCTAAGGTCTGCATATTCTTACCAATGGAATCTGCTGTAGCGGAAATGAAGTCTAAGGAATAGGCTTCCTGTACTAAGTAACCTGTCGCATTGGAAACATACAAACTGATTGTCCAAATAAAATTGGTAATGGCATATAGTCCATACATGACCTGTTTTCCAATCCCGTCCGACCAGTTCCACGGAAGCCAGCCCCAGCTATTATCCACATAAAAATCCAGTTGATAGTTTTCAAGTGGGTATCGGCTGTATTCATTTGCCACATTGACCGTATCATCTACCAAGCCCGCAGCTTGAACCACCGTTCCCAGCATGGCTAAAAGAAAAATGGCAATCACAAGTGTGAAAGCCACTGTCATTGCCACTTTACCTAGACGTTTCAGCGTCCAGTTTGATTTTATTCTGTTTACTATTGATGGTTTCACATTTACACCTCTTTTCGCACAGGTGGTCTGGTATCAAAGGCATGGAGCAGTTCTTCAAATACAGGGTGGAACTGTATCACACCGACACGACCATATAAATCACTGATAAGGCATTGCCCGTTTTCCAAATCACGCAATCGCTTCTGATTGTTTTCGTCCTCTGGGTCTACACCAAAAAAGGCTAAGGTCTTTTTAATCTCGTTAAGGTCAGTGGAACGAAATGCAAATTTTAAGCCGAGGTTATTTTTCAGTTTTTCATCTAAGAGGTCGTCTGTATTTTGGGTCACGAAATATACCCCAGCGTTCATAGCACGACCAGCCCGAACCAGCTTCATAGATAGTGTTTTTCCTTGTGCTACCTGTAAAAAGCTCCATGCTTCGTCTAAATCTACAATCTTGAAAATGCTTCGGTCTGTATGGATAAAGTCTAAAGCAAAGGTACTAATGACAATCAGCATAGCAACGGATAAAAGCTCCATAGTGGTATATTCCTCAAAGGAAGTTTCCTTGTCGGGAAGTACCAAGTCCGCAACCTGTATAATGTTCAGTTGTTTTTCTAAGCTGATAGACTGCTCCACATAACCATTACTGAATAATAAATGTGCAAAGTCATAGTCTGTAAAACTTTCGATATGGTCGGCTATACTGGTACTTAGTGGCGTATTCTCAACCCGTAATTCCTCAATCACTTTCATCAACCCTCGTACTTCACTATTGGTTACTGCACGAATGGCTTTTCTAAGGATTGGGAAGCGTTCCCCATCACGAGAGGAAATCCCCGTAAGGAATGTCAGAATATCAATAGCCAGTGATTCAGAATCTTTGGGATTTTTCATAATCACATAAGGGTCAAGTAAGCCTTTGTTTTTCTCATCAGAAGTCAGAGTGACGATATTGATTTCATGGGAAATCTCTGGCAAGGTTTCTTTCCATCTGCCACGTTCTGCTTTTGGGTCTACAATCACTGCTTGTGCCCCATAAAGCACCGCATAATAGACGATAAGGTTATTCGCAAAGGATTTACCACCACCCAGCGAACCAACAAAAGCCGACGCTAACGCATTGGTTACTGAACCCTTAACCCCTTGACTGGCAAGAGCAGGTTTCAGATAGACATTGCGTCCAGTATCTAAGCTGTAGCCAACATAAATCCCCTCATTTTCCCCCAGCATTTGAGTAGCACCAAAACCTAAACCAGCGAGGAAATCAGAGGTCACGTATTGAATATAATCATTCATATAACGCTTGCTGGCAGGTAAAAATTCTTCATGTAAGCCGAGCATATCCCCAAATGGTCGTACCAGTTTTACGCTTAAATCGTCATAAAAATCTTTCACTTCATTACAACGACGTTTGAGTTCGTCAAGATCATTTGCTGATACCCTTACCACATAAGACAGCTTGTACATAGATTCCTTGCTTTGGTCTAAATTGGTTTCCAGCTCATTCACACTTTCCAGAGCTTCCGCCACATTGGAGCTGGTTTCATTATCACTTTGCCAAGCGTGGTTATCCAAGTCTTTCAGTTCTTTCTTTTTATTGCGGACAGTAGATAGGGCTTTACGATTCGCTACAATTTCCACATTCATTGACGTATCAATCGGGAATGTAAATTGCTGTTGCTGGTAGTAGAAGATTTCAGAGGACGGGAAGTCCAGTTCTCCGACAATGCTGTTAATGGTAAAGTAAGCTACATAGACGGTTTCATCTTCCTGCTGGATTTTCAAATATCGCTGTTTTTCTTCCACCAAACAGCGAGTAGGCTTAATCAAGTCATAGTATTTAATCAGCGTTTCATTATCCAGCTTTTTCTTTGATAGATGGTACTCATACTCTTCATAGGCAGTGCCTGTCTGTCCGTAAAGGTGTTCAATCAGATAGCCGAAGTCGTCCTTATCTAACCTGCGGATTTTGAAACGACGAGAGATTTTATTTTCTAAGAGCTTTTCCATCTTCTGAAAACGCAGGATTTCATCATTACTCATACTAACAAAATCGCCCATCAGCTTATGGTTCACATCATAGACAAAATCAGACAAAGCATTTTTTGCTTCAACGGTAAGACTTTTCATAGAAAACTCCTGATCGTTGAGAAGCAACTTAAAGCCGATAAAGAAACGGTAGTTCACTTGATTTTCGCCAATCATGGATATTAAAGCGTCTGTCTGTTGGTCGATTTTGTCATAGGCAACCGCTTTGAGCTTGCCAGTGACTTCATTTTTGGAACGCTCTTGTGCAGAACGTATGCTGGATTCTGTACTGATTTGTAAAGCATGAATTTTGCCATCACGATTTTGTGCGATAAGCTGTCTGAAAGAATCATGCACTTGTATTTTCTGTTCTGGACTTAGAAATGAGTAATTGTAAGGAACAAGCTCATAGTAAGCATAACATTCCCCGTCTTTATTCCAGACGAGATTGTTTTCAATGTATTTAATTGGATATGCCATAAAATTCACTCCTAACTGCTGTAATGGCTTCTTGTGGCTGGTTTCTGCCAAGCGTTACTTTTTTTCCTGCATAGGTCAGCTTTGGTCGCAGTGCATAAGCAATGACAGACTTCAAAAATCCATAAGGCTTTTTACCATCAAAAGTTTTTGTAGACATAAACCATGTGAAAGCCACAGGAATCCCAAAGTATTTGAGAAATGCTCCCTCTATCATGGAAAGAGGGGGCAAGTTGCCAAGTATCATCACTGCAAAGAGTGACACGACAAACCATGTCATTTGCGTAAAGGTTATGGGAAACGGAAGTCTAAAATCATTGATAGAATACAGTACCTTTTCCACAGACCAGATACTGGTATAGCTTCGTATTTTCTTCATGTAATCAATCCTTTCATAAAAAATAGGGGTAGCTGATTGAGCCACCCCGTAAAATAGAAAATCTGCCAGTAGTAATGTACCGACAGATTTAATAGACGATTTCAAAAATCCCATGATTGGTTGAGATAAACGTTCCTGAAAGGTCTAAATCCCGACCATAGGCTTGATAATCAATATAGTTTTGAAGACTAGCTGGTACTTCGCCTAAAGCACCCGTTTCTTCAATGTAGTAGCGTGCCACGTCATACATATCATCACAATCGGAATGAATGATAATATCCTCTTGATGTTCGCTTAGTTCTTCAATGCTTGAAAAATGAGTGAGCAGAGCAGATAGCTCCGATTGTAATTCTTCGGGTAATTCCGATACCATTTCCCATAGTCGATTGAGTTCGCCAATGGAAGTGTATTCGTCAACCGTAAAGGGTAACTCGTAGTCATGAATGGCGTATTCCTCATATTCATCATTCAAGCCGATTTTCTCTTTGACTTCCTCAAAGTCAATGGGAAAGGTAAACCACGCACCGACCAATTCGCCCTCATTGTATTTGCCTAAATTCGCAATATAGACTTGCATATCGTCCATATATTCACGTCCTTTCTTTGTAGAGATTCAAAAATCCCTACCGCACTTCGTTTGGTGTACCATTCCTTTGCGGAACATAAGAAAACCACTTATATTCCACAAAAGAACGGTTTTATTTAAGCACCAATAATGCGATTGAATAGCTCTAGTAAAATGTCTTTTACTCCAGCAGCGTTGAAGACTAAGCCAACCGCAATAATCGCAATAATTAAAAAGCCAATCAGTTTGCTAAACTCACGCTTGAAGCCAAGATACAAGCCAATCACAACGATTGCTAAAAGCACCAGTGATTGAGCGTTTGATAGAAACCAGTTATAAAGGTTTTGTCCAAAATTCATAAAAATGTTCTCCTCTCTATATTCAATGAATTTGTATTTGAGTTATTTTTTTGTTGTTATCACGTCCTGTTCTTTTACTGACTGTTGCTTCAAAATCTGCTTGTGTCGGTCTGTCAGTTTCGCATGGTCGAGAATGTCTTTTACAACCTGCGTCTGGTTGATTTCATCAAGTTTAATCGCAACCTTTAAGGTCGGGGCAACTTGATGAGATAGCCAGTTCAGCGTCCTTTGGAAGGAGTAAGGCTCTGGTTTTGTGGTTAGTTTTAATCGTTCACGATTGTTCCCAATAAACCAAGCCCATTCTTCATTCAGTTTCCAATCAGAACGAGGTTTGGAATCGTCTTTATCTACAAAACGGATATACCGATTGATAATTTTAAAGGCGGTATGCTCTGGATTGTCATAGACGAGTAAATCACGGACTGCATAATAGGCACGCTCATTTTTCAATCGAATCTCAAAACGGTTTTTTACTTCTGCGTCTTCAATGGGAATATCATTTTTCTTGTACTGCTCGTAGTCCTTTTCATAGATACAGAAATAAACTTCACTTTGTAATGAACCGATATAGAGGGTGTTTCCCATACATTCCTTTTCCTCTTTGCGTACCAGTTCGCCACTGCGATAGCTTTTAAAACTGCGGAAGACGGAGATACATTCTTCCTGTTGGCACTTTTCAGTGAGTACAGGGATATTTAAAATCCCTGTCTTATCGTTAATGGCAAGGTCAAGGCGTTTCATCACACCGCCAGCCACCAAAACGTCCATAAAGAACTCATACCAGCTTCTTTGTTGTGCCAGAAGATAGCTTTCAAATTGTCTGCACCCACGACCTTTCAATTCCACCAGAACTCCTTTGTCCAGTTCATGGGAGCAAAGGACGAATATGTCGCCTAAAGCATAATGCTCTGAATAAGAATAGAAACCATAGTCCTCATGAAGAAAATAGGACAGTTTCAGTTGTAAGATGTTTTCGACCACCTGCTGTACGTCTGTTGTCGGAAAGCGAATTCTTACATAATCAAACAGCATTTCAAGGGGAGCGTCGGGATTGAAGCGTTCCAGAGCTTCCCAAAGGGACTGCTGTAAATCCTCTGATGGCTTGACTTTTCCTGTTTCAATATCGCTTAGATACTGCCTTGTAATACCAGTCGCAACAGCTAAACGGTTTTGAGATAGTCCATAAGCCAAGCGTTTTTCTTTTAAATGCTGTAACCAAGTTTGTTCATTCAGTAAAAATCCCTCCAATCAAAAAGGCGTATGTCAACTTTTAAAGCCCATTTGACATACGCTGAAATTTTGTAAATCCCTTGTAACCAAAGGATTTTCTAATGTTTTTTTGACTGTTTCCTGTCGATTTGTACCCCCCTGTTAGATACGGGGGGTTAAGTGCTGGCGTGGCTATTGCCACACCAGCCAGCAAGATCAGTCCACACCTGCGACTTCCGCTTCGCACGTCGCCTGCGTGGACTGTCTGCTGTTGGATAACTTTTTAATTTCCTCCAAGAAATCATATCCTTTTGGTACAAGGGGAGTATAAAACTCTGATATGACACTTGTTCCTACATCAACATAGCCACGACCTTTGATTCGCTTTAAGAAGAAATCCTTTTGTACGTCACTGCCAAACATCATGCCATAGCCCATTTCAGACATACGACCTAAAGCCACTCTGAAATTAAACTGATCACGGATTCCGTCGCCTAAATATTTTGCGTCTGGACGTTGACAAGCCAGTATTAGAAAGAAGCCAGCTTGACGACCTAACATGACAATCTGTTTCAGCTTATTCATAACTGCGGTGTTTTCTTTTGTTCCCAGCATTTCCATGAAAGCGACGTATTCATCAAAGATTAAGAAGTGTGCCGGGAGACCTAAGTAAGCATAATTTTTGCCAGTCTTATAGTTCTTCATCTGCTTCATTTCCTCACTACGTTTCATCATTTCTTCATAGAATGTTTCAATGCAAGAAAGCAAGTCTTCTTTTCTATAGTAGACATTTGCCATCACAGAACCTAAGTCCGCAAGATCAGCATTTTTCGGGTCAAGAATATACAGTTTTGAATCTGTATGAAGCAAGGCTTCAATCAGTGTCAGTATAAAGTAAGTTTTACCGCCACCTGTACCACCAGCAATCAACATATGAGGGAGCTTATCATATTCCCACCATACGTTTTTCATTAAGCGAAGTTTACCATCTTTAGCTTCTACTTCATCAATAGAAATACGACTGGCTATGGTGTCATAGAGCAAAGTATATTCCACATAGGAATCCTTTAACTCTTTATCCGTCAGCTCACAGTACAAGCCACTCTCTAATTTCTTTTCCAAGTGTAAGAGTTGGTCTTGATATTTTCCCAGCGTGATTTCCACCCGTATCTGTATCAAGCCATTTTTAAGTCGATAATACATTTTAGGGAAGTAGGTTATCTTTTCCTTTGTACGACCAGCACTATCTTTAAAGAAACCCTCTGTTTTGACCTGTTCAGATTCATACCACTTGTTTTCAAGTATCATCTTTGCCAGTTTTTGACGGTGGTAAAGTTGTTTAACCGTATCATAGCGAACCCGTTTGAATACAAACGCTACCAGCAAGCAGATAAGAATTGCGACACTGAAACTGATAATTAAATAGGGAATGTCAATCTTATCTGCTTGTGATAGGTTAAAATCCTGCCAGTTGATCTGCTGGATTGTCTTCACATGAAACAGTCCGACAACCAGCAGGAAAACAGGCAGGAGTGACGCTATCGTAAAATGAAAGACTAAATCTTTACCAGATGGGCGAATCCTTTTACCACGCTGTTTCATGCGAAAAAGTCTCCTTTCTACCTAGCGACTATTTGTCTTGTGTCGGTTCTTTCTTTGCTTGTGGTTGAGCTTTGAATGAACTAGAATCCTTTGTCAGCACAATATCGTCTGCCTTGATATACCAGTCAACATCTGCTCCTTGATAGGTGGCAGTAGCAACGGTGTCCGCAATGGGATTGATAAGTTCCACCCGTGCGTTATAATCAAACTCTTTCAAAGGCACGCTGGCAGGAATACTTACTTGAATCATGCGTCCTTGTCCTTTGGATTTTAAGTCATAGGTACGTTCCTTGATTTCATCTGAAACCGACCCGTCTTCATTTTGGATTCTCACTTCACGACGTAGAGCAGAGAATTTCAATTCTCCAAAAGTCGTGTCTTTATCTAATACAATGCCATTTGCTAATCTCATCATTTTTCCTCTCTTTCTTTATTCTTTTATCATGTCGTCAGCATGTAAAAGGTAATTTGTAAAACCACGAGTGCCGATTTTGTAGCCCTCTGCGGTAATACGTGGATTGACTAACTTCACACGTTCCTCAAAGCCGAAATGTTTTTCGCCAGCTTCAGCAGGAAGCACCACCACAATATCATCTGCTCTTTGAACATCAGAATAGAGATTATAGCTTCTTGATAAGACAGTTAGCCGTCCGTTGATTCTTCGCTGAACGACTTTATCCTCGCCAGCAAATTCTAAATTGCCGAATGTTTTTTCCATGTTGGGAATCACAAATTTAAGTTCCATATTTTTACCTATCCTTTCTTTTTTATTGGCTGAATGAATGTTTGATGGTCTTAAAGAGTGGGGAACGACCTTTTGATTCTTGATTTTTTGTTTTCATAAGTTCACTTCCTTTCAAAATCGGGTAAAAAAATAGACACCTCATTTTTTGAAGTGTCTACCTATTAAATATTCAAATTTTATTGGAAGTATCTTTATATCTTCACTTTTCAAGGATAAATCGTCGTATCAAAGCTCATTCATAAGTAGTAAATTAGTAGTAAATTGAGTGGTTTTGACCTTGATAAAGTGTGATAAGTCCAGTTTTTATGCGGATAACTAGATTTTTATGCTATTTTTGTGTAAAAACAAGCATAGCTTACTTGCGTTTTCTTGCAATCAGATGAATCGGTGTTCCTTCAAAGACGAAGGCCTTGCGAATTTGATTTTCCAAGAAACGCAGGTAAGAGAAGTGCATGAGTTCTTCTTCATTGACAAAGATGACAAAGGTTGGTGGCTTGGTTGCTACTTGGGTTGCGTAGAAAATCTTGAGGCGTTTTCCTTTGTCTGTCGGTGTTGGATTGATAGCAATGGCATCCATAATGACATCGTTCAAGACCGCTGAAGGAATACGGGTGTTTTGACTCTCGCTGATTTGCTTGATCATTTCAGGCAATTTGTGGAGACGCTGCTTGGTAAGAGCTGAAACAAAGACAATCGGTGCATAAGGCAGATATTGGAACTGCTCACGGATATCTTCTTCCCAGTTTTTCATGGTGTGGTTATCTTTTTCAAGGGTATCCCACTTATTGACCACGATGATCATCCCTTTACCGGCTTCGTGGGCAAAACCTGCGATACGCTTGTCGTATTCACGGATACCTTCTTCGGCATTGAGAACCATCAAGACCACGTCAGAACGGTCAATGGCACGCATGGCACGCATGACAGAGTATTTTTCCGTATTTTCATAGACTTTACCAGACTTACGCATACCAGCTGTATCAATCATGGTAAACTCTTGGCCATCCGCATCTGTAAAATGGGTATCAATAGCATCACGCGTTGTTCCAGCTACTGGACTAGCAATCACGCGGTCTTCTCCCAAAATGGCGTTGATCAAGCTTGATTTGCCAACGTTAGGACGGCCAATCAAGCTGAATTTGATCACGTCTGGATTTTCTTCTTCAACTTCATTTGGTAGATTTTCCACGATGGCATCGAGCACATCACCTGTTCCAATACCGTGTACAGACGAGATTGGCAGAGGTTCACCCAAGCCCAGAGCATAGAAATCATAGATATCATTTCGCATCTCAGGATTATCAACCTTGTTAACCGCAAGGATAACAGGTTTATGGGTTTTATAAAGTTTACGGGCTACGTACTCATCTGCATCCGTGATTCCTTCTTTCCCAGACACCACAAAGACGATGACATCAGCTTCTTCCATAGCAATTTCTGCTTGGTGCTTGATTTGCTCCATAAATGGAGCATCGACATCGTCAATCCCTCCAGTATCAATCATACTAAAGGAACGATTGAGCCACTCACCCGTTGCATAGATACGGTCACGTGTCACACCCTCGACATCTTCTACGATTGAAATTCGCTCACCAGCGATCCGATTAAATAGGGTCGATTTTCCAACATTGGGACGTCCCACAATGGCAATAGTTGGTAAGGCCATGTTTTCTCACTTTCTACAATAACTTTTTCTGTTCTAGATTCTTCCGAGTTGAACTAGGTTCGGCTTGATCAAACTGCTCTGCCAAACGTTGACTCCAAGAAGTCGTCGCACGCGCACCAGCATAGTCTGCCTGTACTTGGTCATAGTCCAAAATCGCTGCAACTGGCTGTTCTTGGTATTCTTCTTCAAAAACCACTTGGTTCAAAGGCAGTCTTGGTTTGACCTCATGTTGTTGGTTTGGCACGCCAAGGGCAATCCCAAAAACTGGGTAGGTATAGTCAGGCAGGTTAAAAAGCGCTGCCACTTCTTCTGACTTGTAGCGGACCAAACCGATGATAACACCACCATATCCCAGACTCTCAGCCGCAAGCAAGGTATTTTGCCCAGCAAGCGCCGCGTCTACAGACGTGATAAGGAGACCTTCTACCCCTTGAGGTTGGAAACTGTCCGTGTGAAGGTTTGCTCCCTTTTCCGCTCGGTTCAAGTCACCAACAAAGAGCAAAAAGGCAGCTGACTGGCGAATGGCTTCCTGGGGAACCAGTTCATATAAGGCATCTTTCTTCTCTTGACTGCGCACAAGAATCACAGAGTAGGATTGGAAATTTTTCCAAGATGACGCCATTTGTCCAGCAGTCAAAATCTCTTCCAAGTCTGCCTGAGGAATCTCTTGCTCCTTAAAGCGACGAACTGAAGTATGAGCTTTCATCAGTTTAATGGTTTCTGTCATCGGCGATTTTCTCCTTCTAGTCTTGTCTCCTCAGCCAAATAACGGATTCGTTCCATGACCCGTCTAGCTTCCCAAGTCTCGTCATTTCCATTCTTTCCTTTGGCAAAATGTTTTTCCAAATCTTGGAAATTAAAGTTGGAAGTAAAGAAGGTCGGCAAATCTTCCTGCATGCGGTACTGAAGAATGACTTGGAGAATCTCATCACGTACCCAAGGAGTCGACTGCTCTGCACCAATATCATCCAAGACCAGGACTTCTGCTAACTTGATGTCATCCACCAAGGTCTTCACTGATCCTTCACCGATGGCATTTTTCACATCAATGACAAAACTTGGATAATGGAGAATGGTCGTTGATGCCCCACGTTTTTCAGATAGGTCGTGAGCCAGAGCCGCCATCATGAAACTCTTACCGACACCAAAATCTCCGTAAAGATAGAGACCTTTTCGAATGCTTGGGTAAAGGTCAACAAAGGAATAGAGTCTCTCAAAAATCGGCAACCGTCCTAGATCATCCAGGTCAATCTGAGCCAACTTCGCTTTCTTGAGACTGGCTGGTAAATTGATCAACTTAAGGCGATTCTTAATCGCAGCCTCTTTTTCAGCTGCGATTAGTTCTGGTGTTTCTTCATAAGAGACATCCGCATATCCGTGATTCATGACCAAGATAGGCTTGTAGCCACGCGCTATATAGTCCGCATCCCCACGAAGAAACTTGTCCCGTTCTGTGATATATTGGTTGAACTTGGAGATGCTACGATTCAACTCCTCTGGACTGAGGGATTCTTTCTGGATAAAAGCTGCCACATCTGGGTCTTTCATAATCTGCTGGACTAGGTCCTGATACTGAAAACGACTTGTCTGACGTTTGATAACGTCACCCACACTTTCCATCTAGTCTCCTCCTTCTTCTAATCGGGCTAACATTTCTTGTTTTTTGCGTTCTAGTTCCAGACGAGTTTCCTCACTGGTTTGATTTTTATATTCTGGATTGCTCCACTTGGGAACATTTGTCTTAGTCGAGCTAGTTTTCGATTTCTGGTCTTCTTGCCCTTTTTGCTGACGCTCTCGAATCCGAAGCACAGCCTCTTCTGCTGTCCGAATTTTTTGATAAGCATAGTCATTTGCGACCTTCATGGCATATTTTTCATTGACATTAGCCGAATCAACCTTGTTAAAAGTTAGAAGCAAGACGATATTGATGACTTCGTCCAACAAGCCTAAAGACGCCATCTGGTGAAGGAGTTCTCGCTCACTCTGGGTGATGTTTCCCTTACGCGTTTGCTTGATTTCCGCTAAAAAATGCAAGGGAGTTTTATTTTTGGCTTCCCTGATAATGGTCATTTCTTTGGGGCTGAAGTCAGAAGATGCTGGTTTTTGTGCTATTTTTTCACGCATGCGTTTGACTGAAATAACCTGAGCCACCGCTGTCGCCTTGGCTAATTGATAGGTTTCAAACCAGGTCCATTTTTTTTCATCTGCAATGGCGAACAATCCCAGAACATCCGCCTGCTCGTTTTCAAAACGCAAGCCATCTCGAGCCATCAGCCGCTGGAAATGTTCCAAATCAAAATCATTTTTTAACTTGCTTTTTGACTCGCTTGGGGTCACTTCTTCGGTCAGGGTTGGAAAGACTTGGCTCAAAGAAACAGAGAGTGCTTCTCCCTCACTTGGAGCCTGCTTCATAGCAGAAACAGCTGTATCCCCAATCTTTTTCTCTAATAATCTACTATAGACAGAATGACTTAAAAAATCCTGACTGGAGAGGGGAGGATGAAGCTGTAATTCATAGGTTTCTCCCCTTTGATAAAGGGTCAACAAATCCAAGGCAGTCAATACTTTAAAGGCTTGGAGCAAGGTCGGCATGCCAAAGTTTAAGTGGTTGAGGATGTGGGAAAAGAGGTGTTCCTTTTGCCCACCATCCCAAAAGGTAATGGCGTATAGATAGAGGCTCAGTGCCTCCTGACCGATAATCGGGAGGTAGCACTGCACCAGAGAAGAGGTATCTTGCGACACCCGATTATTCTTTAGAAAAGAAAAACGGTCATTTGGCTTCATCTATTTTTCCTTTTTCTTTTTAGAGGACTGGGTGATTTGCTGGAGCAGACTCTCCAACTCACTCACATCCTTAAAGCTACGGTAAACACTGGCAAAACGAACATAGGTAATCTCATCAAGCTCTGCCAATTCTTCCATGACTAAAGACCCAATATATTCACTTTGGATCTCATTCTCACTGCGACTACGGAGTTTTTGCTCGATGCGATTGACCACCATGCCGATTTCATCACTCGAAACAGGGCGTTTCTGGGCTGAGCGGATAATCCCATTAAAGATTTTATCTCTCGAAAACTGCTCTCGCGTACCGTCTTTTTTGACGACAACCAGCGTTCTTTCTTCTACTCGTTCATAGGTTGTAAAACGATGCTGACACTCGTCGCACTCACGTCTTCGACGGATGGTATTTCCTTCTTCGGCTTGTCGACTATCAACAACACTAGACTTGGTAGCCCCACATTTTGGACAACGCATGCATTTCCCTCCTTGTCGTTTTCTTTTCATTATACCATTTTTTGAGCAATTCCCAAAACAATTCTTATTTTTACTTGACAAGTTTTTTGTTTTATTGTATTATTTGATTAGAACAATAAAGACAAAGAAAGGAGACTATGATGTCCTGGTCATTTGATAATACAAAACCGATTTATTTACAGATTATGGAAAAAATCAAACTACAGATTGTTTCCCATGAACTGGAACCCAACCAACAGCTCCCTACCGTGAGAGATTTGGCGAGCGAGGCTGGAGTCAATCCCAATACCATTCAGCGCGCCTTGTCTGACCTTGAACGTGAAGGATTTGTATACAGCAAGCGGACAACTGGTCGTTTTGTCACCGAGGATTTGGATCTCATCCTTCAGTCCCGCAAACAACTTTCCGAGGAGCAACTGCAACACTTCGTCTCTTGCATGCTTCAATTTGGCTACAAAAAAGAAGAACTGCCAAATGTATTAAGCGACTATATTAAAGGAGTTTAAGACTATGACACTACTAGCACTTGAAAATGTATCAAAATCATATGGAGCAACTGCGGCACTTGACAATATCTCGCTAGAGATTTCAGCTGGAAAGATTGTCGGGCTTCTTGGACCAAACGGTTCTGGGAAAACAACCTTAATCAAACTGATCAATGGTCTTCTTCAGCCAGACAAAGGACGTGTCCTCATTAACGGACAGGATCCAAGTCCTGCTACCAAGGCGATCGTCTCCTATCTACCAGACACAACCTATCTCAATGAACAGATGAAGGTCAAGGAAGCCCTAACCTACTTCAAGACCTTCTATCAGGATTTCAATCTTGAACGCGCCCAACATCTGCTTGCAGACCTTGGCATTGGTGAAAATAGTCGCTTAAAGAAATTATCAAAAGGGAACAAGGAAAAGGTCCAACTAATCCTCGTTATGAGCCGTGAAGCCCGCCTCTACGTTCTGGACGAACCAATCGGAGGTGTGGATCCAGCTGCTCGTGATTATATCCTCAATACCATCATCAACAACTATTCCCCAACTTCTACAGTGCTGATTTCAACCCACTTGATTTCAGATATTGAGCCAATCTTGGATGAGATTATCTTCCTCAAAGATGGAAAAGTCGTTCGTCAAGGAAATGTAGATGATATTCGCTACGAGTCAGGTGAATCCATTGACCAGCTCTTCCGTCAGGAATTTAAAGCCTAAGCAAAGGAGATTATTATGTTTTGGAATCTAGTTCGTTATGAATTTAAGAATGTCAATAAATGGTATTTAGCGCTCTATGGAGCTGTGCTTGCAATTTCAGTTTTGATTGGAGCTTTTCTTGGTAGCCTTAGCCAGAGTTACAATTCTAACAATGCTGTTTATTTCATCTTCTTTTTAGTACTAGTCTTTGGAGGACTCAGCGTCACTCTTTGGATTGCAACAATCTTTTTAATCATCCGAAGATTCAAGGGGAGTGTTTATGACCGCCAAGGGTATTTGACCCTGACCTTGCCTGTCTCTGAGCACCAAATCATCATCGCAAAACTTTTAGGTGGTCTTGTCTGGTCCATCTTAAGCTATATCGTCTTTATCTTGAGTGTATTGATTATCTTCTTCTTAGCACCAATAGAAAAAGACTTCACTGTCCTCTATAACTTCATTTCCCCTTACCTCAGCTACGGCTGGCTGTATGCCCTATCACTATTTGTCGGTTCGATTACATGGATTTTATCCATTTACCTCTCCATCTCAATCGGACAACTCTTTAATGAGTATCGAACAGCTATGGGAATTCTAGCCTATATCGTCATTGCCATCGTCATTGGTTATGTTTCTATCTTTTTCCGAATTGAAAATAACTTTAACATGATGATTGGTACAGAAATCTTGCGCGATCTCTTTTTATCAGCTATCTACTATCTCGGTACCTACTATATTTTGAAAAACAAGGTTAATTTGCAATAAAAAATGCCCAGCTAGAAAGCTGGGTTTTTCTTTAACTCAATATCAAACTGGCTACAATAGGGCTAACAAAAACATAGAGAATACCGGTGACACCGATGGCCAAGCCACCCATGGCTCCTGCTACCGAGCCGTATCGAAAGGCTGTTCCTGTTCCGACTGCATGACCTGTTCCTCCAAGGGAGAGTCCGACAGCCACTGGATCATCAATCTTCAACCACTTCAAAAGGGTTGGTCCAATAACACTAGTCAAAATCCCAGTTGCCACTACGACGACCAAGGTCACAGTCGTTAAACCTTGCAATTTCTCTGTAATCCCCACTGCCATGGCGGTTGTCACTGACTTGGGAAAGAGAGAAATGGCTAGGAAAAAGTCCATGCCAAATATTTTCGCTACTATGGCAGTGAAGCTAGTATTGACAACTACTGCTAACAGACTACCAAAGAGAATACTCCTAGCATGGTGCTTCATCAAGTGAAAACTCTTATAAAGCGGAATCCCTAGAGCCACGGTCGATGGGACAATCAAGTTGTTCAAATAAACCCCACCTTGGTAATAATCTTGATAAGAAATACCCGTCGCCTTAAGGAAAATAATGATAAAAATAGCTGACAAAAGCAGGGGCGTTGTCAATGGATGGGGAAAACGTCTGTAAATCAACATCCCCACTAGATAAGCTAGGATAGATAATGCAATCCCAAACAGAGGATTGGATACAAATTCGCTCATTTGGCATCTCCTTTCTCATAATCTCCCTCAAATCGTCTCTTGATAAACTGAACCACTAGGGCGATGAGGATAATGTTGATGACAGCCGCAAAAAAGACAATCAAGACGATAGGCAAAAGATAAGGAGCAATCACATCAAACTTTTCCATGATACCCACTGCTGGTGGCAAAAAGAGAATGGTCATATTGGCCAGCAAGAAATTCCCGACCATATTGACATGTCTGGTTCTCAGCCACTTGAACTGCAGGGCTAGAAAGAGAATAATCAAACCGATAATACTGCCTGGGATGGGCAGATGAAAGAAACTAGAGATTCCCTCACCGATTAGAGAAATCACAAAGAGAATCATTAATTGAACATATAATTTCATCCTAAACTCCATGAAATAGACTTCTTGCATACCAGTTTACTCTTTTTTCAGAAAATTTCAAGGAAATATTGAAATTCTTCTTTCTTGCAAGGATTAGCTAAAAGTAGTATAATCATTGCATGCGCAATCATCTTGTGTTAGAGAGACAGTCAGTAATGATTTTGTAATTTTTACTTTGAAAAGAAAGGAGAAAGTAATGACCTACTTAGAAAAATGGTTTGACTACAACCGCCGTCAAAAAGAAATGGAAGCCTTGTTGGAAGAAACTATTGCTCAGCAGAGTGAACAAAGGCTGAACTTGAAAGAGTTTTACCTGCTCTACTATCTGAATCTAGCCCAAGAAAAATCTCTAAGACAGATTGACCTGCCAGATAAACTCCATCTCAGCCCAAGCGCTGTTTCTCGAATGGTGGCTAGGTTAGAAGAGAAAAACTGTGGCTTGCTTAGTCGCAGATGTTGCGACCAGGATAGACGAGCTAGTTTTATCTGCCTGACTGACGAGGGACAAACAACCCTGGCTTATCTACAAAAAGCTGTCGAAGAAAGATTGGAAACCAGTCTTGATTTCTTGCCTTAATGAGTATTTTTAAAAAAGTTGCGTGCGCAATCATTTTTCTTGACATTCCTCTTTTCAAGGAGTACAATAAAGTCAAAATTGAACAAAGGAGTTTAATATGATCGAAATTACCTATCTAGACACCAGCAAACAAGAGAGAACCATGACGTTCGAGTCTTACCAAGACTTTGAACGTTCTCAACAAGCTTGCCTTATCGGTGTCGCAGACTATTACCCAGTTCAAAAATTGACCTATAATGGTCATGATTTGGACTACCATGGGACTTATGGAGATGTCTTCTTCTATCTCATGAAACAAGATTTAAGCCAATATAACTAAAAAAGGAGAAATACAATGGCAAAAGCAATTACAGATGCAACATTTGAACAAGAAACAAAAGACGGTTTGGTTTTGGTAGACTTCTGGGCAACTTGGTGTGGTCCATGTCGTATGCAAGGTCCAATCTTGGACAAATTGTCTGAGGAACTTTCAGAAGATGTCTTGAAAATTGTTAAAATGGACGTTGATGAAAATCCAAACACGGCTCGTGCTTTTGGAATCATGTCTATCCCAACCCTTCTCTTCAAAAAAGACGGCCAAGTGGTGAAACAAGTTGCAGGTGTTCATACTGCAGAACAAATCAAGGCCATCGTTGCTGAATTGAGCTAATCACACTAGAGACCAAGTGCTTCATTTGGTCTCTTTTTTCTTGCCCTTTGCCATTTTTCAAAAAATATGCTAGACTGTATGTAGAATATTACGATGTTTGGGACATGCCATCGCTAAAAAAAACCTCTACTTGGTATTTTTTAGCTCCCCTCAAGGGAGCTTTTTGCGTGCTCTGAACATTTCCCATTTTGGAAGGAGTACTATGAAACGTCAATCAGCCTTGGTCGTCTTTAGCGGCGGTCAAGATTCCACAACCTGCCTCTTTTGGGCTAAAGAACACTATAAAACAGTCGAAGCCGTCACCTTTGCCTACGGCCAACGCCATCATCTCGAAATTCAAGTTGCTGAAGAAATCGCTAAGGAACAAGGCATTCGTCATCACATCTTAGATATGTCTCTGCTGGGACAAATCACTGAAAATGCCTTGACCTCTGATATGGAAATCGAGCAAAAAGAAGGAGAGCTTCCCAATACTTTTGTTGACGGTCGCAACCACCTCTTTCTATCCTTTGCGGCAGTTCTTGCCAAGCAACGAGGCATTAAAGACATCGTGACAGGTGTCTGCGAGACAGATTTTTCAGGCTACCCTGACTGCCGGGATGTCTTTGTCAAATCCCTTAATGTTACGCTCAACCTTGCCATGGATTATGACTTTGTTATCCAAACACCTCTCATGTGGCTAGACAAGGCTGAAACTTGGGAATTAGCAGACCAACTCGGTGCCTTTGACTATATTCGTGAAAAGACCTTGACCTGCTACAATGGGATTATCGGAAGTGGCTGTGGAGATTGCCCAGCCTGCCACCTACGTCAGCACGGTTTAAATGTTTATCTCTCACAGAAAGGAGAGGGCTAATGTTTTTCGCACCTAAAGAAATCAAACAGGAAACTGGGGAGTCTCTTGTCTACAATCCTCACAGAACCTTGGTATCAAAAGAGTTCACCTTCGATGCTGCCCACCACCTCTTTCACTATGAGGGAAAATGCAAATCCCTGCACGGCCACACTTATCATTTGCAAATCGCTGTTAGTGGATTTTTAGATGAACGGGGTATGACCTATGACTTTGGAGACATCAAAGCTATCTACAAGAACTACTTAGAACCCCACTTGGATCATCGCTATCTCAATGAGACCCTGCCCTATATGAATACGACTGCTGAAAATATGGTTTACTGGATTTTTCAAACCATGAGTCAAGAGTTGCCAGACGAGCGCGGTCTTCGTTTGGAATACGTTCGCCTCTATGAGACTCCGACTGCCTTTGCGGAGTTTAGACGGGAGTGGTTAGATGACTAGGGAACGTGTCCTCAAACTACCTGTTCTGGAAATTTTCGGCCCAACCTTTCAAGGTGAAGGTCGTGCTATCGGGCAGAAAACTATGTTTGTCCGCACTGCAGGTTGCGACTACCACTGCGACTGGTGCGACTCTGCCTTTACTTGGGATGGTTCTGAAAAACCAACTCGCATGACGGCTGACGAAGTCATTGCTGCCTTAGATAAACTAGGAAGCTACGACTATGTTACCCTGTCTGGCGGAAATCCTGCTATCCTAGCAGCTAACATGGCCGAACTGGTCACCAAGCTCAAAGAACGTGGTGTCACTCTGGCTGTTGAGACCCAAGGCTCCCGCTGGCAAAATTGGTTAAAAGATATCGACCAAGTCACTCTGAGTCCCAAACCTCCTTCCTCCAAGATGGAAGTTAACTTCGAGACTTTAGACTTTATCGTTTCCCAACTAGATCCAGACAAGGTCACCTTTAAAATCCCTGTCTTTGATGATGCCGATTTGGCCTTTGCCAAAGGGATTCAAGAACGCTACCAACCAGATGTTCTCTTCTTATCAGCAGGAAATCCTGAACCCAAGGCTACGGGCAATATTGTCCAAGACCAACTAGATCGCCTCAAAGAACTCTGGGAACGCATCGCCGCTGATGATAGCTGGGGCAATGTCCGCGTCCTCCCTCAACTTCATACCCTCCTCTACGACAACCAACGTGGTGTTTAAGATTAGAAAGAAAAAATCATGTCACAACAAGAAGAAATGAAAAACCTAAGCCTACTGGGCAACAAAGAAACCAACTACATTTTTGACTATCAACCCGAAGTCCTCGAATCTTTTGACAATCGTCATGTGGAAAATGACTATTTCATCAAATTCAACTGTCCTGAATTTACTTCCCTTTGCCCAATCACTGCTCAGCCAGATTTTGCGACGATTTATATTTCCTACATTCCTGACAAGCTCTGTGTCGAGTCAAAATCCCTCAAACTCTACCTCTTTAGCTATCGAAATCATGGGGATTTTCACGAAAACTGTATCAACACTATCGGGAAAGACTTGGTCAACTTGCTAGACCCTCGCTATTTAGAAGTCTGGGGAAAATTCACTCCACGCGGGGGCATTTCAATCGA
Source organism: Streptococcus oralis subsp. tigurinus (assembly GCF_002093575.1). Lineage (GTDB taxonomy): Bacteria > Bacillota > Bacilli > Lactobacillales > Streptococcaceae > Streptococcus > Streptococcus oralis_CH. Next base: position 102,616 of record NZ_LNVH01000003.1, read on the forward strand.
CCCTTACTACAACTACGGTAGACCTGGAACCAAGTATGAAGGCCTGGCAGAACAACGCCTCTTCCAACACGACCTTTATCCAGAGAAAATTGACAACCGCTAAACTCATACACAATGAAAATCAAAGAGCAAACTAGGAAGCTAGCCGCAGGTTGCTCAAAGCACTGCTTTGAGGTCGTAGATAAGACTGACGAAGTCAGCTCAAAACAGTGTTTTGAGGTTGCAGATGGACGCTGATGTGGTTTGAAGAGATTTTCGAAGAGTATCATACGAAAAAGCCCTGTTCCTCAAAACGAGGAGCAAGGCTTTTTGAGTTTCAATTATTCTTCTGTTCCAAGGAAGTTTTTCGCAACAAGAGCTGCAAGAACGCCACCAACGATTGGGGCAAGGATGAAAATCCAAACTTGTTGAAGGGCTGCGCCACCTACCAAGACAGCAGGAGCCAAGCTACGAGCTGGGTTTACTGAAAGTCCAGTGATGTTCAATCCCACTAGAATCATGGCCATCAATGACAAGCCGATTACCAAACCAGCAATCGCACCATTACCCTTGCTTGCTGATGTTACAGTCATGATAACTAGGACAAACAAGAAAGTTGCGATTGTTTCAAACAAGAATCCACCAAAGACAGTGACACCGTTTGCCAAGGCATTTTCACCAAGACTAGCAGTTGACATTCCTGAGTTAGACAAGAGGAAGAATACCGCAGCTGACGCAAGGAAAGCACCAACTACTTGTCCAAGGATGTAGTTTACAAGTTCTGAAGATGACAAACGTTTGTTTACAAACATAGCGATCGAAACAGCTGGGTTCAAGTGAGCACCTGAAACAGTTCCGATTGAGAAAGCTGCAACTACAATTGCCAAACCAAAAGCAAGAGCAATCCCAAGGTGTCCAAGACCTTCAACACCATTTCCAAAAACAACGGCTCCTGTTCCAATGAACACAAGCATAAATGTACCGATTAATTCAGCAACAAATTTTTTCATGATAAATCTCCTTTTTTCAAACTATGTATTAGTCTATCAAAAGAAGGAAAGGGTTTCAAGAAAATTGACTGGAAAGTTATTTGAAAATCATGAAACGACTCGCTTGGACTTAGTATTGAAAAGATTGAATAGCTTCTTTCAGGTCAGCTTGTAAAAGTTTATGACAGTCTAGTTGAAGGTAAATTTCCAGCAAACAAGATCTGAAATTGGAAAATTTATGGAAATCATTTACTTCTTTCAAGGGAAATTCGACTGTTTGTAGCCAAGTAGTGAGGAGAGACGGTTCGATTTTCCCTCGTAAGATTGGTTGATAAAGCGCTCTGGCTAACCGCCAATCTTCATTATTTGTAAAACGAATGGTAATTCTTTTAAATAGTTGACCCAGTACATCAAATACTTCAGAAACTCTGTCACTAGGAAAATCCGGATGACAAACGACTTCAGTCAAGAGATCAGCTCCATGCGCAAAAGCGTGAACCCAACCATACTGACTTGAAAAACCTGTCGTATCCTTTTCTTTTTTTAGGTAATACAAACCTTGAGACAGCATAGCATTTCTTATATCAGCTTTTAAACCTTTATAGAAAAGAGAGTGCTCGTTACCATCTGCAGACAAAAGATTGGCATAAATAAGCGCCCTAAAAGAACGTTTAAGAGCCGAAACTCCTCTACTATCAATCTCTTTGTATAGACCTTCATCAGAGGAGACCTCTTCTGAGATAAACTGAAACTGCTCAAGGGAAAACAACTCTTCTTGAATCCCTCTAGCCAAACTCGTAAAAACAAGTTCGTCTCGAATTTCTGGAGAGGGATCTCCCAAATGCTCGATCAACCACTGAATTTCTTCTCGGCTATAGCTTGGTTTTTCTTCTGTCACTTTTCTTTGTAATTTTTTACGCATCTCAAGTACCTCTACATTTCTAGCAACTGTTCAAAAAACCAGCCCAAGATAACTTTCTGTCTTATTCTCTTTTAGATGGACGTTTCCCTGCTGCAATCGCATCTGCTTCTGTCATCTCAACAACGTTAGCTTTATTCGTTTTTGAAGGCATTCTATCCTTACTATACCAATAAACTTTTGATTTCCCATGGTCTGCAACATAGACAATTCTATCTTGCTGTTGAGCTTTGGTTTCAGCTTCACGCGCAGCTCTTTTTTCTTCTTCTTTTTGAGAAATTAACGACTCAACTGCACCTATTCTATCAAGCAACTCTGTCTTTTTATCATTATTTTCAATCTGATTAACTGTCTCTTTAGCAGACTTCACTTGACTCGCATCTTGACTATCTTCCAATTGTTTGACTAAGGTTTCACCTTTTTCTTGCAACTCCTTTGCAGCTTTTTCTTTGGCAATTCTCTCTTCTTCTACTTTTTCTTTAGCTTTTTTCTCTTCTTCGATTCGTTTTGCTTCCTCTATACTAGATGAACTATCTGTGGTTGAAGCTGTCGAAGTAGTAGATGTCGCAGTCTGCTTAGTTTCTGACTGAGAAGATGAAATTTTCTTTGTGACTGTCGGAGTTTGAAGAGCAACTGCAACAAAACTGACAATGAAAATCCCAATCATTAGATTTCTTTTTCGAATATCTGGTGCTTTCTTTACAAAATACCAAATACCAACTCCGCTCAAAACAAGATAGAGAGTAGGCAAAGCAAGCAATAAAATGATTCCCAACAAAACTAGACCAATTTTAATAAAATGCATTCTTTGGGGATCTTGCTCTAGCCATTCTTTGATTCTATTCATATTATTCTCCTAAAACTCTGTCCAATCTTTACTCCCCCAACTCAGCACTGTAGGCGATAATCTGATCAACTGTATCAGACAAGAATTGGATGGTATCACGGAGTGGTTTGTCTGTTGAGATATCCGCTCCGATAATCATGGCTGACTCAAGCGGTGTCTTACTACCACCTGATTTGAGGAGATTGAGCCAGTCTTCAGCTCCGGTTTCTGAATGTTTCAGATGGAGGTAGCCAGCTGTCGAGATGACAAGGCCAGCAGAGTAGGTGTAGCTATACAAGCCCATGTAATAGTGGGCTTGGCGCATCCAAGTCAAAGCCGCATCGTCGTCAATTTCAATGGCATCTCCCCAGAAATCTGTCAAAACTTCCTTCATAATGCTGTTGAGCTTGCTTGCTCCAAAGGTCTCCCCTTCTTCAATCAGTGTATATACCTTACGCTGGAAGGCTGCTTCCAAGAGGTGGGTGATGAAATTATGGAAGTAGGTGTCTGTTAAGCGATGGGCAAGAGCGAAGCGTTTTTGACGTGGGTCGTCAGACTGGTGCTCCAAGTAATCACTGAGAAGCAATTCATTGAAGGTTGACGGTGCTTCAACGTAGTAGGTAGACATGTGGGCATTGAAGTAGCTTTGGTGATTATCTGAAAAGATAAATTGACCAGAATGCCCAATTTCATGAATCAAGGTATAGACATCGCTCAAACGACCAGTCCAGCTCATGAGGACATAAGGGTGCACGCGATATGGATCCGCCGCATACCCACCAGAATCCTTGCCACTATTAGCTGCAAAGTCCACCCAGCGTTCTTCTTGATAGCGCGCAACTTCCTGACAATATTCTTGCCCCAAAGGTTCTACTGACTTCATGACCAAATCATAGGCATCGTCAATAGTCACTTCAGGATTGAGGGCACTGTCCAAGTCTAGCTTCCAGTCTGCAAAAGTCATCTTTTCAAGACCATTAACCTTGGCAACATGCTTGAGGTATCTCTGAGCAACTGGCGCAAAATCCTTCATGATGAGGTCAATTTGACGGTCAAACATGGCACGATCTACTTCTTGCTCAGCTAGGAGATAATCAAAGACTGAGTCATACCCCTTCATATCTGCCAACAATTTCTCAGACTTGACCTGAGCTAAGTAGGCTGCCGCAGCTGTATTCTGGTGCTTACGAAGTCCTTCTGAAAAAGAACGGAAGGATTTTTCACGCACCTCTGCATCCTCATGATTTTGGTAGAAATTTTCATAAGTTACAAAGCTGTTTTTGTAGGTCTTGCCATGGGCTTCAAAGTCAGCCATTTCAAAATCCCCAGCTCGCATCTTAGTATAAATGTCCTGTGGGCTGTAGAAAACTTCACCCAGATTGGTCAAGGCCTTCTCCACATCCGCCCCTAGGTAGTGGGCTTTTTTGATTTTGGCCTGACGAATGGCTGCCGTTAAGTGTGGCAGCTCACCCAAACGGTCCAAGACTTCCTCGTCTGCTGCCACCAAGGCGTCGTCAAAGAAGGTCAAGGCTACGCTGGCATCTGTTTCAAATTCCATCCCAGCTTGGGCAATATTAGCAAAATCTTCATTGCTATAGTCTGTCGTCTGAGGCATAAAGGCATAATTGCCGATATGGCTCATCTGGATATAGATTTGTTCCAATTCCGCAAAAGCCTTCTCGAAATCTTCAAAAGTGTGAAGATTGCCCTTGTAGTCACGGCTAAATTGGTTGATGTCTTCGCGCGTTTTCTCAATTACACGCAAGAAATCCTCACGGTCTTGGTATAGGGCTGTTAAGTCCCAAAGTTCCTTTTCTGGAAATTCTGAACGGTGTTTTTGTTCCATTTTCTTCCTCTTATTTTTCTAATTCTACTAAAACACTAAGGGCAGATAAGGCGTAAAGCGGCGCTGTTTCTGCTCTTAATATACGAGGACCAAGTCCTGCCAAGATGGCTCCTTTAGTTTCAAAACTTTCGATTTCTGCTGGTGAGAGACCGCCTTCTGGGCCAAAGATAAAGAGCAATTTGGCTCCTTTTTCAAGACCAGCAACTACTTGTAAGAGCGCAGCGGCTTCTCCTTCTTTTGCTGATTCTTCATAGGCCACTACGATAGAGTCAAACTGGTCTAGTTGCGCTAAAAAATCTGCTTTTTTTTCGAAAAGCTGGATACTTGGGACCAGATTACGCTTGCTTTGCTCTGCTGCTCCAAGGGCAATTTTTTCCAGTTTTTCAACCTTTTTACCCAATTTCTTGCCATCCCACTTGGCAACTGACCAATCTGCTGGAAATGCCCAAATCTGACTGGCTCCTAGTTCCGTCACTTTTTGAGTGATAAATTCTAGCTTATCCCCTTTGGGAAAGCCAGATGCGATAGTCACTTGGACTGGTAGTTCCACATTGTCAGCTAATTCTTGGACCAACTCAAACTGACGATTTTCCACATCCATCACGCGCGCCAAACGCTTAATGCCATCATCAAAGACTAAGGTCACCTCATCATCTTCCTTCAGGCGCATAACCTGAAACATATGCTTGCTGGTTTCCTTGTCCTCGATAGTGACAGGAGAGATTGCACTGCCCTTGACAAAATACTGCTGCATGCTAGCCTCCAATCACACCTGAAATATCCTTGGTTTTCTTAAAGACACAGGCATTCCACTCTCCTTGAATCATGTGAGTTTCAAGGAAAAATCCAGCTGACTCAGCCGACTCGCGCACCATGTCCCACTTGTCCTTGATAATCCCACTCATGATGAGGTAGCCTTCGTCCTTGACCAAGCGATAAGCATCGTCTGTCAGATGAATGAGAATATCCGCCAAGATATTAGCTACGATAACATCTGCCTCAATCTTAACACCCTTGAGCAAATCGCCAGCAGCAACATGGATGTTTTCCATACCAGGGTTGAGCTCAATATTTTCCTGAGCAACACGAACCGCTACATCGTCCAGGTCATAGGCGAAAATTTCCTTAGCGCCAAGAAGTGAGCTGGCAATAGAAAGGACACCTGAACCAGTCCCTACATCCAGCACCGTTTCACCACCACGAAGAACCTGCTCCAAGGCGAAAAGGCTCATCTTGGTCGTTGGATGCGTTCCAGTCCCAAAGGCCATACCAGGATCCAACTTGATAACCTTTTCTCCAGCAGTCGCCTCGTAGTCCGTCCAGGACGGCACAATGGTCAAGTCATGAGTAATGCGAGCTGGCTCATAGTATTTTTTCCAGTTGTCAGCCCAGTCTTCCTCAGCCAAGGCAGTCGTGCCCATCTTTACCTCTCCCAGATCCATAAAATCTGTTAATTCTAGAAGACGAGCCTGTAAGTCCTCCTCAACCACAGCCACATCAACCGTATCTGGATAGTAGGCTGTCACTATGATTTCTTCTTGTTGCTCGACCTCTGGGAAAATCTCACCAAAACGGTCGACATTCCCCACATAGTCCATACTATCTTCAATCGCAACGCCTTGGGCACCTAACTCAATCAAGAGATTGGACACCAACTCCTCCCCCTCACGCTTCACTGTAACTTTTAACTCTTGCCATGTTTCCATAATTAAGATACCAAGCCCGTAAAACACAAAGCCAAAATAGGAAACTCTCTGAAGACGCTTGTGTCTAAGAGAAGTTTATCTTTTTGGCACAGTGTTTAGGGCGGGTTCAGTTTAGAAATGTAACCGAACCATCCTTTCTATTTGTCAATCAATTTTTTCATGTAAACCATATCCATACCTTCTTTTTCAGGCTCGATATGGGTTTGACGGTAGCCATTTTTCTCATAAAAGGCGACCATGCCCGCATCCTGTAATACCGTACACAAATCCCACTGTTTAATCGTTGGGAATTCCTTTTCCAGCAATCTCAATCCCTCAGAACCATAACCTTTTCCTTGATACTGGGGCAAAATCGCTGCCGTTCCCAACCAAGCCTCCGTCAATTCCTCATTGGTCTGAACTCGTAAAAATCCGATATTTTCGTCCTTTTCTTTCACAAAGTAGTAATAGCTATTGGGACGCTCAACCAATTTCCACTTGATTCGTTCACGATCCTCTAGATAGGGATCATACTCATCTTGATATTTCTCATAGACAGCCTTAAAGCTAGCCCTTTGAATTGCAATTACGGTTTCTAAATCTTCTGCTCCTGCTCGGACAATCTGAATCATACTAATACCTCCAAATACACATTCTCTCAACTAGCACTTCTATGCTCTTCCACACGCTGTTTTACTAACCCTCAAATTCCTCAATTACATCTGTGTAGTGTTCTTTCATTGCGCTATGAATCTGCTGTTTAAAAATACCAAACATAAGATAATAAACAAATAGAACAATTCCTGCAAACAGTATCAAAAATAAAAAATATACTGAAAGGGGCAGTACGAGACCTCTACCACTCAGTAAGGGTATAACAAGCATTAATACCCAAATAACAGCCATAGAAATCCCAGCTACTTTCGTGCCACTTTCTCTCTGCTTCTTTAACTTTAAATATTCCATATAGATGAATGTAGCTTCTTCTCTAGAATATTGTCCAGTTTTTAGTTTGCGTTTAACTTCCTTATTTAACGTCGTTGTTGCAATTGCAAAAATCATTTTATTTCCTCCAAATAATCCCTCACTCGCTCCTGCAACTGGGGCACGACCTTATCTGAGCCAAGAAACTCATCAATGCTCATCAGTTTATAGCCCTGTCCTTCGTCACCAAAGACGATACTATCAAACTGTTCCTGCGTTAACTCACCGACTAGAAAGACGGATTTCTTCCCCTCAAAAAGCATGCTTGGATAAACCTTAGTCCAAAGCAGACAATCTTCAGTCAAATGAATTCCCAGTTCTTCATAAACTTCACGCGCCGCGCACTCAAAAGGACTTTCATCGCCTTCTCGCCCACCACCAGGCAGTTCCCAGGTATTAGGGTATGGAATGTTTGATTTGTCATCACGTAAGATAGTTAAGAGCTTATCACCACAAAAGAGGGCAATTTTGCAACCTGTAAAATCAGAAATTTCTATTTCCATATTAGACTCCTAGTATCTCGGATAAGGATAAAACTCTCCCTCTTCCAAGCCGACTTTTCCCTCTTCAAAGACTTCTTGGTTCCATTCCATGACAAATTCTTCTGCTTCTGGGTCTTCCAAAAAGTCCATGAGCGCATCCAGCCCAACCTCGGCAGTGTCTTTGAGGAAAAGGGCAAAATAAGCTAAAAACTCGCGAGAAAATCCTTTTTTAGGAAGATAAGGGATGACAGTCAGATAGTCTTCTTCATTGACTGTTGACTTGGCAGGATTGTAAAAAAGGACTGCTTCCTCAAAGAGGATATCGTCTGACGAAACTTCTCCGTCCTCATCCACCATCTCCACACCTGCAGCATTTTGCGCTTCTAGTAAAAAACTCACTTCTACCGCGTGATTACGCTTGTCCCAACTAATCTCAAAGTCAAAGGGAAAGTTCTTGTCCAACTCCTCCTCTAAAACATCTAAAAATCCGTATGTTGCCATTTTGTCCTCTTTCTATGCGACTCTTAAATCGCCCCGATTGCTCGGAAATATGCTAAAATAGATACTACCATCTTACCACATATACATCAGAAAATCCATGTTAGAAAGGACTGCTATGCCAGACAATCTCGCGCTTCGCATGCGCCCCAAAACCATCGACCAAGTCATCGGTCAGAAGCATCTGGTCGGACCTGGAAAAATTATTCGTCGCATGGTGGAAGCCAATCGTCTGTCCTCCATGATTCTCTACGGACCTCCAGGAATCGGAAAGACCAGTATCGCCTCAGCCATTGCTGGAACGACCAAGTATGCCTTTCGGACCTTTAATGCGACAGTTGATAGTAAGAAGCGACTCCAAGAAATCGCTGAAGAGGCTAAATTCTCTGGCGGACTAGTTCTGCTACTAGACGAAATCCATCGTCTTGACAAGACTAAGCAAGACTTTCTACTTCCCCTCCTGGAAAGTGGACTGGTCATCATGATTGGGGCTACGACTGAAAATCCCTTCTTTTCTGTCACTCCAGCCATTCGTAGCCGTGTTCAGATTTTTGAATTAGAACCCTTGTCCAATCAAGATATCAAAGAGGCGATTCAAATCGCTCTAACTGACCCTGAGCGTGGTTTTGATTTCCAAGTAGAGCTAGATGAGGATGCACTGGATTTCATCGCGACCTCTACAAATGGAGACCTGCGTTCTGCCTTTAATTCACTGGATCTGGCTGTTCTCTCTACTCCCGAAAATGACAAGGGCATCCGCCATATCACTCTTGATATCATGGAAAATAGCCTGCAACGGAGTTACATTACCATGGATAAGGATGGGGACGGTCACTACGATGTCCTCTCAGCCCTGCAAAAGTCCATCCGTGGCTCGGATGTAGATGCCAGTCTCCACTACGCTGCCCGCTTGATTGAAGCTGGTGATCTGCCCAGTCTCGCTCGTCGCTTGACTGTTATCGCTTATGAAGATATCGGTTTGGCCAATCCTGAAGCTCAGATTCATACCGTAACTGCTCTAGATGCTGCTCAAAAGATTGGGTTCCCAGAAGCTCGCATCCTCATTGCCAATGTGGTGATTGATTTGGCCCTTTCTCCCAAATCCAACTCAGCATATGCAGCTATGGACAAGGCTCTTGCTGACCTCAAAACATCAGGTCATATCCCCATTCCACGACACCTGCGTGATGGTCACTACAGTGGGAGCAAGGAACTGGGCAACGCCCAAGATTATCTCTATCCACACAACTATCCTGGAAATTGGGTCAAGCAAGACTATCTGCCAGAAAAAATACAAAATCACCACTATTTTACTCCAGAAGATACCGGCAAATACGAACGAGCCTTGGCGCAACGTAAGGAAACCATTGATAAATTACGAAACTTGTGAAATCCTTTTCAAATAATTGCATTTTCCTCTTGATTTTTTTTGAAAAAGTGGTATCATATAAACATAGAAACGCTGTGGTGTACGACTTCACACTTAAGTGTTGACCGACTATTTTTTGTATTATTAGGGAAACAAAAGTCTTCTAACAGCATGTAGGCCGTCTCACACGGAAACAGCTTCAGTTAGAGCGAGTTGCCCACCTGCTTAATTGCGCGGGTTCAATACAAACCGTGAAGTTTCGGCACCAATACAGCTTTTTCTTTGCCTCCTTAGCTCAGTTGGTAGAGCAGTAGACTCTTAATCTATGGGTCGCAGGTTCGAGCCCTGCAGGGGGCATCTAATACAAACAGGAAAAGCCTTGATTTACAAGGTTTTTTTGCTTGTCTATAACTGATTTGCCCCATCATTTGCCCCACATTTTTTTATGAGCAATCTTTCCAGACATCTCTGATTTGATTAAATTCCTCAAAAATTTTCTCTTCTAAGGTGTGTCCATATACTTCTACTAACATTGAAATATCTCTATGCCCTAGAATTTTTGCAATAACTCCAAGGTCAAATCCTTTGTGCCAGAGGTAGCTCCCATAGGTATGACGTGCTCCTTTTGTCGTGATAATTGGATAAATATCTAATTCATTTAAAAGAACACTCAAAGCTTTATTGACACTTGCAATGTCTGGTACCAAGTGAATATATCCATAATGCTGAAAAATCTTATTATATTTATTGAATCATACTCATTAAACCCCTTAGCTAAAGTAAAGACATCATCTCGCATGTTATCATGTATTTCAAATGTGTCAACTCTTGTACTTATTGCCTGTTTCAGATTTTTGAAAATTCGTCTTAGGGAATCAGTGTCTGTATCCCAGATAACCGTTAATCTATCAATACTGACATCTAATCGCTGTACCAATTCTCCTACCTCACATTGTTCCTGAATGCTTCTTAAATCTTGTATAGAAACCAACAAAATTGTCCCCCTTTCTTTTAGATTTTGTGGCTCTCAGAAACACCGTCAAATCAACGTTTGCTCGTTCCGTCGTTCTTAGGACGTGGTCCTAAGTGTACCTTTTTGCTGGCTATTAGAATAGCCAGCTTTTGATTGGCTAGAAATTGTCTGGACGGCAGTCTTCAGGACTTCGCCTGACTTTCCGTCAGGCTCGCCCTTGACCTTGTCCACACAATTTCTAGCGCCAAGGCTTCTAAAAGTCATAAGTTCTAGTTTCCTCCTCAACTCATTTCTCACTCGCTACCACTAAACTTACAATACAGGAGTTTATCATGACCTTTATTATTCAAAATTTTGGACCAAATTTGGCACGACTACGCATAGAAAAAGGAGTAAATCAAACTCAACTTGCGGAAGATTTAAGCATCGGTAAACAATCCATCTCTGACTACGAAAAACAAAAAAGCTATCCTACCTTTGCAAATTTAGATAAGATAGCAGAATATTTTAATGCAACTCCAACTCAACTTTTTGGAACAAGTAAAGAGATTGAATTAGAAAAGAGTGTTCTTGAATCTAATGAATACTCTGATAAAGTTAGTGAAATTTTAAAAGCTGTCAAATATATCGAGCATTTCCTACATACTGAGGGACAGCACTTAGAAGATTTACTTTACCTAACAAGAGGGAAACAACTATACACCGAAGATGGAAAAGAATTTTATATTGATCCAACTTCTCAGAAAAGAACACTTCATACCCAATATGAGCCTGGTTTTATTGTAGCAAGAGAAAAATCTCCACTAGAACTCTTGATTGAAAATAAGGATTTGTTTGATAAATAAGAAACAAGCGAGTCTCGTTAAGAGGCTCGCTATTTATCTATTAAATTTTAGAGTATATGCCTCTATATGAATTCAAAAACTAACTATGCTTCATTATTATTCATCATCCTATAAATGCGATAGACTCGTTTTTTAATCTAAAAATCACTTATATTTTAATTTCTTTGATTATTTTCAATAAGAGGACTCCTTCCAAATTCATCTAGGGAGTATTTTTTATACCCAAAAACCAAAAAGATTTTGAAAAATATTTAGATACCCATGTAATTTGTAAGAGTTTAATCAATGTTGGATTGAAATAAAAACTCCAAATACTCATTCAATTCATCCATCACCATAGACACGTGTTATTATTACTCGAATTAATCGTGCTGGTTGCCGTAACAACCATGCTACGCTAGAAAGGAACGCTTATGATTACAATTCACGATGGAAATTATCACTACAGCGAAGACATTGGAATCCACGACATCAACTTTTATATCGAGAAAGGCGAAACCGTGGCCTTGATGGGACCAAATGGAACCGGAAAATCCACGCTCTTTAAAATTTTGGTTGGATTACTTCTGCTCTCTTCTGGACAATATCATTTTAACGATTGGACGGTGGACGCAGACTTCTTAAAAGGCCCAAGTAATGCCGGCAACTTATACCAACAAGTTGGTTTGATTTTCCAAAACAGCGATATTCAACTATTCAATACGACGGTTGCTGAAGAGCTTGCCTTTGGTCCACGTCAACTCGGATTGCCCGAAGAAAAAATCGAACAACGAGTGAATGATACACTGGCACTTTTAGAAATCGAACACCTAAAGGACCGCATTCCCTATCACCTTTCTGCCGGGGAAAAGAAACTCGTGGCAATTGCTAGTGTGCTTACGATGAATCCAAGTGTATTGTTGTTTGACGAGCCTTTTAACGGCCTCTCACAAAAATACCAACGCCTCATCGCGGAATTACTACAAAAGTTAAAAGCAGCAGGAAAAACGATGATTATTTCCTCTCATCATTACGAACAAATTCAAGAGGTTATCCAACGCGTTCTCGTATTTTCAGAAGAACATACTCTAACCGGTGACTTTTCTAAAGAAGAATGGGAAGGCAATCCCGAATTCCGAGAAAATTTTCATTTAGGATAAATAGTAAATAAACAAAAAAACAAGGCAACTCGCATGAGTTGCCTTTACTTATATTCATTGGACGTTCAGTAACCTCGTCATCTCAGGTACCTCCTAAGAGGTGCGGCAGGAACCTTTCTGCCCTCAATGAATATTCTTCAATATGATTATAGCGTTTATCAGAAGACTGTCAACTTTTCCTAAAACAAACAGCTAATTTTTACTTTGGTAGCACCACTTGGAACACACTACCTTTTCCGAGTTCACTCTCTACTGTGATGGTTCCGCCGAGGCGTTCTACAATCGTTTTAACAATCGCAAGGCCGAGGCCATTCCCTTCTTGCACATGAGAACCTTCTACTTGGTAAAATTGCTCAAAAATATGTCGTTGGTCTTCCTCACTCATTCCGATTCCGTTATCGGCAATCGTGACTCTAACCGCATCATCTACTTCTTGAATATCAATCGTTAAATGCACTCTATCTCCAGAGTACTTCACCGCATTATCAAGCAGATTCGTCCACACTTGCATGCTTAAATCTGGATCCGTCACACAATGAACGTGCTGACTCGTAAACGTCAAGTCAATTTCTTTTTGCTTCCACTTCTCCGTAATCAAAATCACGGCATGCCGAATTTGTTCATCCAGATGAACCGATTTTTTCTTCGGTTCAAAATCGCGCTCCATCTTCGTGAGTGTCACAATCCCATCGCACAGGCGACTTAATCGCAAACTCTCCGACTGCAAGATAGTCGTCAATTCTTTACGAGTTGTTTCATCTAATTTCTCATCGGCCAACAAATCACTTACCCCAACAAGGGAAGCAATCGGCGTCTTCAATTCATGCGACAGATTGGCGATAAATGCCGAGCGGTGTTCATTCGTCCGCTTCAAGTCCTCCGCCATCTGATTCACATGCTGAGAAAGCTGGTCCAACTCGTTATGATATTTTGCAGTATCGTTAGGATAAGGTTTACGCGGAATCTTACGGTTGAAGTCTCCTCTAGAAATCGCCTTTACCGATTCATTTAACTCCGAAATTGGCCGTGTTAAATGCACCGAACCGTACCACATCGCAAGACTTCCTACAACGATAATGACAAAACTAAAAATTAGTAGCCATGATTGAAAACTCACTTCTACATGAAGCCAATGTTTCAACACGAACACGGTCATAAGGGCAATGATACTCGTCGTCACTAAAACACTACAAAACATAAATACAAAGTAGTTTCTTAGCGGGAACTGTAATTCTTTTTGTTTATCCATTTTTAACCGTCCCCTTATACCCTAATCCTCTAATCGTCACAATATCAAAGTCCGGATTGTCTTTAAACTTCTGGCGAACCCGTTTAATGCACGCATCCACCAATCGCTCATCGAAGTCTTCTTCCATCCCCCAAATATCATCCAGCAAGTCCAGACGCGTGAAAATCTTCTCTGGATTGCTGAGCAATTTATAAAGCACATAAAACTCTTTTTTCGGAATTTGATAAACCGTATCCGTCTCTAAATCCGTTAAGGTTAACGCGTTGTAGTCGAGTTTCGTATGTGGAAAACGTAAGACTTTCTCGGTTTCCAACTGCGCTCTTCTCAGTAGCGCTCGAACACGTAAAGCCAACTCTTCTAAGCGAATAGGTTTCACCATATAATCATCGACTCCGAGTGTAAAAGCTTCTTCCAGAGACTCCAGCTGAGACTTTGCCGTAATCATTAAAATCGGCAAGGTATGTTTCGTTTCTCGCAGCGCCTTTACTAGGGAATACCCGTCCATCACTGGCATCATAATGTCGGAAATCAATAAATCCACTTGATGCTTCTCCATGACGGACAGAGCTTCTTCCCCATTTTCGGCTGTATAAATCGTATAATTTTCTTGTTTTAACTTGGTTGTAATTAAGGTGCGAATCGCATGATCGTCTTCAGCAACTAATATTCTAAACATAGCTCCACCTTCTTTCTAGAACATTATAGCACAACTGCCTACAAACGAACTAACTTCCCTTTCTTCATCTCATAAACGGTATCTACATATTCAAGCACAGAGCGGTCATGCGTTACCATAATGGCACTCTTATATTTGGATTTCACTTCGCGTTGAATCAATTGCGCAATCTCTTGACCACGTTCTGGGTCCAGGCTGGCAGTTGGCTCATCCGCTAAAATGAGTTGTGGGTTTCCGATAAACGCACGCGCAATCGCAACACGTTGTTTTTGTCCACCAGACATTTGATTTGGGTATTGTCCGTAGCAATCTTCAATGCCTAGTTCTGCTAATAAGCCTTTGACTTCTGCTTTGCGTTTCGCAGCGTCTTTTTCCCCTTTTAGTTTAGCGACCACTTCTAATTGGTCCCCAATTGTCATATATGGAAGTAATTGATGGTCTTGGAAAATAAACCCAAGCAACTCCAATCTTTTCTTCGTCCATTCACTTTGTTTTACATTTGTTAAGTTTTGTCCGCCGATAATAATCTCACCACTATCTGCAGATAAGAGTAATCCTGCGATAGAAAGAAGCGTTGATTTCCCTGAACCAGAAGGACCTAAAATAGCCACAAATTCTTGCGGTTTAACGGTTAAACTTAAGTCTTTAATCACATCGTGCATTTGATTGCCGTCTGCGTATGATTTTTTAATCTGTTGTAATTCAATCACTGACATCTTATTCACCATTTCCACCAATCACTTCGATTGGATCCACTTTCTTAATTTTTAATAGAGATAACGCGCCACAAATAATCGAGATGACGATAAAACTTGCAGAAATCACGGCATTATCTTCTGCTCGCATATAAAATGGCATACTTACTGGTAAGAATGGCGTCAACGCTAAGGCAAGCCCTAGTCCGATTCCAATCCCGATAACGGAAAGAATTCCGACTTGCGATAATTGGATTCTTGTAATTTGTCCCATAGACATTCCGATGGCTTTTAACACACCAAATTGTTTTAATTTTTGCAAAGCTAAGATGTAGAAGAATACTCCTAGAATTGCGGCTGATGCGATTAATAATACCCAAGTCATTGTTTTTAAAATCATATTCGTCGCAGTGTATCCTGGGATTTTATTAATGATTTGTTGTTTGTTTGAGACCATCAACTGTTCTGATAAGTCGTCGGCTGTTACCGCTTGGCTTGTGATGATGGCTTGTGGTTGCCAAGTGTAGTTTGGATTTTTCTTTTGACGCATTTCTTCGAGTGTTTTCGAGCTGATGAAGGCCACTGAGCTATGTCCGTATTTTGCGTCTTTGGCAAAGGCCACTACTTTAAGCATTACTTCCGAAGACTTGTCTTTAATCGTGTCGCCAACATGAATGCCTTTTGCTTTATACGATTCATCTAAAATCACTTCGTTTTCAGATAAGTCAGCTGCGGCATATCCATCTTCTGTCTTAATCGTTAAGTTCTTGTACGTATCCATCGCAAAGAATGTCACATCTTGCGAACCTTCCTCGTCCTCTTTCATAAACGTAGAACGTTGAATCACAAGTCCCGTTTTGTTTTCTAAATGGAGTTCTTCAATCTCCGTTAATTCCTCGCTTGTAAGGGTTGAGTAAGGAATCACTCCTTCTGAATCCTTTGAAAGAATATAATGAACGTCCCCAAACGTATCAACTTGCGCCATAATAATGCGCCCTAATCCGTTTGTTAGGCCCGATAGGAAAATGACCATGAACATCATAATCACAATCAGGACCTCAATTAATATAAATTTTTTAGGTTGGTATTTAATTTCATTCCATGCAATTTTCATCTTTTTGCTCCTTTTTCAAATGGTAGTTTTCATTATACGCTCGTTATATGACCTGAATATGACATTATTTATATAAAGAGAGTTTGTTAGATACCGCATCACTAGGATTGTGGTATAGTAGAAATACATTTATCCAAGTTTTTGAAAGAAAACAGAATGTTAAAGTTTTTACTAAAAAAGAAAGAATATCATCAACCCATGCACGGTTCTGGAAAACAAAAGAAATCAAAAAAATAAAGAAGCAATCAAGCTGTCGACCGGTACCATGGTCCATTAATCACGAATGAGGTGAGTCTAGGGTACATTAAATTCTTCCCTTGGCTTATGCTTCCATTTACTGCATTTCTATATTTTGTTGCTGGGTATAATGACCCTATAGGGATTATTAAGGTCCTATTCTTGAGTGCGACGATCATTAATATCGTTAGCCTTCTCTTTGGACTTTTTACACCTTTAATCAATCGCTTTAAGTCTCTAACTTATATTCTAGTAGCCTTAGTCGTTTGGACCGTCATACTCACCTTTACCTTTATCTTCCTACTGATGGTTACCGATGATAAAACACCTTTCAGCGCCTTAAAGCTCTACGAGTCCAAGTTGACGTTATTTTATGTCATTCCAATAGTGATTTTATTTGTGGTGATGACCGTCATTTACGCAGGGTATTACCTCCCTCAAAATCAAGGGTAAATTTGGAAGACCAATCGATGGGAAATGTATGAGGTGAATAGTATCAAGAAAGAACTTCTTTTCAATATTGCTAAAATCCTGGGCTTTATTCTATTGGTCATTGCCGTAATTACAGACTACATACAAATGATTTTCGGCTTTTTCTCTGGCGCTTTAATGGCCTTCGATTTCCCAGCCGTTTTAGTAGATGCCATTTACGCAGCAGTCTATATCAAAGACCATCCTGATTACGAAGAGTTGTGATTGTAACAAATAAAAAACAAAAAGTTATTGGAGGAATCGTTTTATGGAATTTACTCATAAAATCCCTAGCGTTGAAGCTTATAATCAATTGAGAGTAAACGCTGGAATGAATAGCACTAAACCCCATTCTGAAGTTAAAAAGGCACTTGAAGGAACTCTTTTCTTAGTCTCTGTTTATGAAGATGATGAACTCATTGGTCTAGGAAGAATTGTTGGCGATGGCGGTGTCACTTTTGTCGTATCCGATATTATGGTAGATAAAAAGTTCCAAAGACGGGGTATCGCAAATAGAATTATGGAAATGATTGATCAGTGGTTTGATGAAAACACACATGAGAGTAGTTTTATCACTTTACTAGCTAAAGTTCCTGCAGATAAGCTCTATCGTAAGCATCATTTTTCCTATCTTGACGAAAAACGAGTGGGCATGATTCGAGAAAAATAGACGTGAATTTCACGGAACAAATACGGAACAACAAATACAAAAATAGAGCCAGCAGCTATTTCTAGTTGATGGCTCTTTTGCTTTTTTGAAGTAATCTAATAAAGAAGCTTGCCCATATTTTACATTCATTTATTGCCCCACTTTTGCCCCATTTTTAAATCGTGACATTGAAAATACCTAAAAGTGTTTCCCTAAAATCACTTATATTTCAATATTTTTAATTACTCTCAATATGAAGGTCCTTTCCAAATCCCTGCAGGGGGCATCTAAAAACAACAGGAAAAGCCTTGGTTTCAAGGCTTTTTTTGTGTCCTCCCTACTTTTATTCCATCAACGGATGCTCAAGATATATTTTGTGTGTAAAAAAGTTCTTTTACCCCTCAGTGATACAATCATTTTACTCAATTACAAGCAGATCGAAAGCAAAAGACTTAGCTCTATTTCATACAGAACTAAGTCTTTTATTTAAACAATCTAATATTTCCTCTTCATCTCAATCAACTTCAGACATTTATCTAGATCTACATCTCGTTCAAAATGTGCAGGAGTCCAAGGGATTTCTATATCAGGAAGAACACCTTTGTCCGTCATCCCCTTGCCTTTATCTATAGCCAACCAGCGAGAAGTTGGGAACATCAAAAAGTAATCATCATAATCTACCTTGCAACAATTTGAGTAGTCTAAAATACCAAGCGTTGGACGGCCGATAACTGTTACTTTCTTAAAATTCTTCATCATCTTGACAAAATTATCTCCTGATGATGCACAATAAATATCCGACAAAACAAAAATTTGCTCTGGATAGTGACCACCCTTAACACCTGGAAAAAGCTCGTCCTGATCATCCTGATACCGAACATAGCCTTTCCCTCGATTTTGGAGTAAGTTATTACGAAAATCTTCAAGCAGTTTCACCGTATCAGGACTGATAGTTTCTTGTTGAAGCCATATTTCAAAGTCTTTTAAGCGTCGATCGACATTTCCTTCTGTATAGAGAATTTCCATTCCATCATCCTGTAAATCAAGAGTGTCATAGCCTTTCCCTTCCTCCAAGCCAAGATGTAAGAGCGGAAAATACAAAGAATCCGTGCCCCCATTGTTGTAACGGACATCTATAATAAGAGTTTCTGTCTCAGTAATCTTCTGCAAGCACTCTTGGTATAAACGGCTAATCGCTTCTTCATCCATAAAATTATCTAAGCGTAGATAGAGGATATCTGACTCCAACTCTTTCCAAAAGATCTGAGCTTTTTGAGCTTGCTGGCTAGCACGAACTGTAATAGACATCTCCTGCCCATCTCGCAAGACGGTCACTCGCTCTGCCATCAGTAGCAAATCTGCCCATTCTCGGTATCGTCTTTCTGGAGTCAGACTAATAAAGTAATTTGGGTGTTGCAAAGCTACTTGCTCCAAACTCATCCCGTCCAGACTGAGGATTCGATCCCCCACTTGGAGGCCTGTATCTTGGTTTGCTTCCTCGACAAACATTTCCTGCTCACTTATCCTCAAAAGAAAACCCTTCGGACCTGATTTTTTATCATGAAAAGAAACATGCCCAATAATCCCAAAACTAGCAAGATAAGTCCTGACTTGATAGAGAAATTCTTGCTCAGTCATATCATCTGTAATCTTTTCTAGAAAAGGCTGAGGGTTGCACCCTTTGCGATTTTTTACTGTAGATGAATCATGTGTCATAATCCAAACAATGTCTTTAAAAATATCCGTTTTTTTCATACGAGCCGTTCCTTCTACCTTTAAAATAGTATAGCCTTCTTCACAGCGAAAAAGGAATTTTTACTACAAAGTTAATCTGCTATCTACCCTTTTTCATGATGTATTTTCGTATAGGTGTTTCAACCATTTGAACGATTTCAAATCCTTCTTTTTGGTAAAGATTGTAAGCTGTTTGATTTGCCTCGTAGACATTTAGAGAAATAGTATCTATGTCTTCATTTTTAAAGGCCAAACTAACAAATTTCCTTAAAGCCTGGCTACCTAAGCCCTGCCCCTGTTTCTGGGGGTTGATAAAAAATCTCCCGATATGAAGATTCCTGTCTTCTAGCCTGATTTTCTGGATAAGCCCCACAAACTCTTGTCCATCAAAGATTGAAAAGATTCCTTCCAAATCTTGCAAGACTGGAATTGTCAAGGGAAAAGGAATCATTGTTCCCATCCATTGTTCTTGAAAAGCTTTGCCAAGGGAGTTGGACCATTGGCATACGTGCTGAGCATTTTCTGTGCTCATATTTTCTTCAAAACGAATTGTCATCTTGACCTCACCATCTTATCTATGTTTCTTTATTATACTACTTCTCTTATTTTTTACGAATAGATAAGTATGATTGATCTTTATTTTTTTCTTGTCGGGAGCATTCTCGCTTCTTTCTTGGGTTTGGTCATTGACCGTTTCCCTGAGCAATCCATTATCCGACCAGCTAGTCACTGCGATTCCTGTCAGGCTCGCTTGCGTCCGCTAGATTTGATTCCGATTATCTCTCAAGTAATTGGTAGCTTTCGCTGTCGCTACTGCAAGATTCGCTATCCATTCTGGTATGCCCTCTTTGAACTAGGCTTAGGACTCCTCTTTCTAGCTTGGTCTTGGGGGTGGATTTCCTTGGGTCAAGTCATCCTGATAACTGCCGGTTTGACCTTGGGCATCTACGACTTTCGCCATCAGGAATATCCCTTGCTAGTCTGGATGACTTTTCACCTAATCCTCATGGCCTGCACTGGTTGGAATCTGGTCATGTTCTTCTTCCTTGCCCTCACAATCATGGCTCATTTTATTGATATCCGCATGGGCGCAGGGGATTTTCTCTTTCTGGCTTCTTGTGCGCTCGTCTTTAGTGTGACCGAATTACTGATCTTGATTCAGTTTGCTTCTGCGACGGGGATCCTAGCTTTTCTCCTGCAAAAGAAAAAGGAAAGACTTCCTTTTGTGCCTTTCCTCTTACTTGCTACTTGTGTGATTATTTTTGGTAAGCTACTGCTTGTTTGATAAAGTCCTCAATCGGCTCTCCTTGGTGGAGAGCTTTTACAATTTTCGAACCGACGATAACGCCATCTGACACCGCATTGAAGCGTTCCACATCATCCTGACTAGATACGCCAAAACCTGTCAAAACTGGGATATCGGCCACTTGATGCAATTGTGCCAAGTGCTTGTCCAAGTCTGCACGGTAATTGCCTGATTTTCCTGTCACCCCATTGATGGCAACGGCATAGACAAAGCCTTCCGCTCCCTTGATCAACTCTTTCTGACGCTCAATCCCTGTCGTCAAACTAACTAGGGGAATTAAAGCGATATCTGTGTCTGCCAAAAAAGGCTCCACAAAGTTGGCATGTTCATGAGGCAGGTCTGGGATAATCAATCCCTTAACGGCTGTATCTGTCAGATCTTTGACAAATTTCTCCACACCGTACTGAAAGAGGGGGTTAAAGTAGGTCATGATGACAAGTGGCACCTCAGTCTGAATGGTTTTCAAGGTTTCAACCAAAGTCTGGGTAGAAGTCCCGCGAGCTAGACTGCGCAAGCCTGCTTCTTCGATCACAGGTCCATCTGCAACTGGGTCTGAAAAGGGAATGCCCACTTCGATGGCAGAAACACCCAAATCTTCTAAAAAGTGGATTGTTTCTCCTAGTCCATCCAAACCTTTCTCGTGGTCTCCAGCCATGATATAGGGAACGAAAATTCCTTTTCCAGCTGCTTTGATAGCATTCAATTTTTCTGTTAGTGTCTTAGACATGAGCTTCTCCCTTCTTTGCTGCATCTGCTTCCAAGCGGTCCTTTACTTGAACCACATCCTTGTCCCCACGTCCAGATAGGCAGACAATCATAGACTTGTCTGGACCAAGTTCTTTGGCCAATTTCACTGCAAAAGCGATAGCATGGCTAGATTCCAAGGCTGGGATAATCCCTTCCACACGAGACAAGAGTTGGAATCCTTCCAAGGCTTCCTCGTCAGTCACAGGAACATAGCTGGCACGTTTGATATCGTGGTAGTGAGAATGTTCTGGACCGATACCAGGATAGTCCAAACCTGCTGAGATAGAGAAGGCTTCAAGAATTTGACCATGCGCATCTTGGAGCACATCCATGAGGGAACCGTGAAGAACACCTGGACGACCCTTGGTCAAAGTCGCTGCGTGGTGCTCTGTATCCACACCAAGTCCTGCTGCTTCAGCCCCATACATAGCTACTGACTCATCTTCTACAAATGGATGGAAGAGACCGATAGCATTAGAACCACCACCAACACAAGCTACTAGGGCATCTGGCAGATCTTGTCCTGTCAAGTCACGGTACTGTTGTTTAGCCTCTCGACCAATAACACTTTGGAAGTCACGAACGATTTCTGGGAATGGATGAGGTCCCAAGGCAGAACCAAGGATATAGTGGGTATCATCGATATTTGCCACCCATGAACGAAGGGCTGCATTGACCGCATCTTTGAGCACGCGCGAACCATCTGTCACGGCCTCAACCTTTGCTCCCAAAAGCTCCATACGGAAGACATTAAGGGCTTGGCGTTTAACATCTTCCTCACCCATGTAGATGGTACATTCCATGTTGAAGAGGGATGCAGCTGTTGCAGTTGCTACACCATGTTGACCAGCACCTGTCTCAGCGATAATTTTCTTCTTGCCCATGCGTTTAGCCAGTAAAACTTGTCCCAAGGCATTGTTAATCTTGTGGGCCCCTGTATGGTTGAGATCTTCCCGTTTGAGGTAAATCTTGGCTCCGCTGATATACTGGGTCAAGTTTTTTGCATAGTAAAGGGGAGTTTCACGCCCTACATACTGGCGCAAGAGCTGATTTAATTCCTCTTGGAAACTTGGGTCTGCCTGACTTTCACGGTAGGCCTTCTCCAACTCCAAAACTGCTGTCATCAATGTTTCTGGGACGAAACGTCCACCGAATTTTCCGTAAAATCCATCTTTATTTGGTTCTTGATATGCCATGCTTTACCCTCTCTATAAATCTTCTAATCTTTTCATGATCTTTTTGTCCATCTGTCTCCACTCCGCTTGATACATCTACTGCATAGGGAGTAAAGTGTTGAATTGCTTTTACTACATTATCTTCATTAAGGCCACCTGCAATAAAGAAGGGCTGAGCAAGTCTTGTCGTATCTAGTTGACCCCAGTCAAAGGTCTGGCCACTCCCAGCTACAGGAGCATCAAAGAGTAGAAAGTCTGCCCGAGAATTGGGCACATGACCATCTCCATCCACCTGCACAGCCTGAATGCTGGCACAAGGCAAATCCTCAAACAAATCATCCGCCACCTGACCGTGAATCTGTACCAAGTCCAAGCCAACTTTTTCAATCGCTTCTAACAGTTGAGCTCGACTTGGTGAAACAAATACACCAACCTTTTTAACGTTCACAGGAATGAGCTTTGCCAGCTCAACAGCCTGATCCAAGGTCACCTGTCTTTTACTGGGTGCGAAGATAAAACCGATGTAGTCGGCCCCTGCTGATACGGCTGTTTCTACCGCTTCTTTTGTCGATAGTCCACAAATTTTAACCTTTGTCAATCTGCAACTCCTTGATTCTTTGAGCTACATCTTCTGACTGCATGAGCGCTGTTCCCACCAAAATTCCGTTAAAGTATGGTGCTACTCGTTCCGCATCCTGCCCTGTGAAAATAGCAGATTCAGAAATGTAATAGTGATCTTTCTTAAAGTGCTGGGCCAAGTCTACACTGGTTTGCAAGTCGACTTCAAAGGTTGTCAAGTTGCGGTTGTTAACTCCAATAATCTCAGCACCCAGTCTGTGGGCCACCTCTAGTTCAGCTAGATTGTGAGTCTCTACCAGGACTTCCAGACCAAGCTCTGTCGCGTAGTCATACAGTTCCTTGAGGCGTTCTTCTGACAAGGCTGCAACGATGAGCAGGATAACTGTTGCACCGGCATTGCGAGCACGGATGATTTGCTTTTCATCGATGATAAAGTCCTTGTTGAGCGTTGGAATGTTTACCTGACTGGAGATCTCTCGTAGATAATCCAAATGCCCTTTAAAAAAAACTTCATCTGTCAAAACCGAAATCATCACTGCGCCGTTCGCTTCATAAGTCTGGGCCTGTTGCACAATATCCACATCGAGATTGATATCTCCCAGACTAGGGCTAGCTTTCTTGACTTCAGCGATTACCTGCAAACGGTCCTGGTGATTCTTCAAAAATGCTGCCAAGCGATAGGTCTGGCGCAAGGGCTGGATTTCCTCCAGCTTCATCTGCTCGACTTCATGAGCCTTCTGCTCTAAAATTCGTGCTAAAAATTCCTGACTCATTTTTGGTACTCCTGTAACAGTCTGAGTTTTTCAAGGGCCTTGCCACTAGCAATCACTTGACGAGCCAAGGCAACTCCTTCCTTGATACTAGCTACCTTACCATTGGCATAGAAACCAAGACCAGCATTTAAAACTGTCGTTTCCAAGAATGGACTTGGTTGGTTTTGAAGAACGCTGAGCAAAATTTCTGCATTTTCCTGAGCATTCCCTCCACGAATATCTTCGATAGCGTAGCGTTCCATCCCCAAATCTTCTGGAGTGAAACTTGACAAGGTGATTTCGCCATTTTCAAGAAGAGCAATCTTGGTTGTTCCGTTCAAGCCAGCTTCATCTAGCCCTTCTGGTCCAGCAACCACGACGGCACGTTTGCGACCCATATTTTTCAAAACCTGAGCGGTACTTTCTAGCAGTTCTGGACGACTAATACCAAGAAGCTGTGTTTCCAAAGCCATTGGGTGAATCAGTGGACCAGTCAAGTTCATGATTGTTGGAATTCCCAATTCCAAACGTGCTGGCATGATGTATTTCATAGCTGGGTGCATATTTTTTGCAAAGAGAAAGACGATTCCTGTTTGATCAAATACCTTACCCAGTTGTGTTGGTTTAAGGTCAATATTGATTCCCAAAGCTTGTAAGACATCTGCTGACCCAGATTTTGAGGAGATAGAGCGATTTCCATGTTTGGCCATGTGGATTCCTCCACCTGCCAAGACAAAGGCTGCAGTTGTTGAGATATTAAAGCTAAATGACTTATCTCCACCTGTACCACAGTTATCCATAGCATCTTGAATATTTGTTGGAATGTGTTGAGCATGTCCTCTCATGACTTGAGCGAGGGCTGTTCTTTCTTCAGGTGTTTCTCCCTTCATCTTAAGAGCTAAAAGTAGTGAAGCAATTTGTGCTTCTGTCACTCGCCCTGTCACGATGCGTTCGATAACATCTGTCATTTCAACACTTGATAAATCTTCAAAGTTGGCTAATTTTTCAATAATTTCTTTCATTTTGTGTTCCTCACTTTACAACTTTCTCGATAAAATTCTGAATAGAAGATAGGCCATCTGGCGTTCCAATACTTTCTGGATGATACTGCAAGCCATAAATCGGCAAGGTTTTGTGTTGAATCCCCATAATAGCTTGGTCATCTGTCGAGCGAGCTGTCACTTCAAACTCTTCTGGCATCTCTTCAATTAAAATACTGTGATAACGCATGACTGGACGACCATCCTCGATGCCTTGATAGAGAACAGATGCCGCTTCAAAGCTGATATGGCTCTGTTTCCCATGCATGACTTTGGGAGCCAAGCCTAACTGACCTCCAAAGACTTCTGCGATAGCTTGGTGACCCAAACAAATCCCTAGAATTGGCTTCTTCCCAGCAAAATCACGAATCATGTCTTCCATCTTTCCAGCATCAACTGGCCAACCTGGACCGGGAGAAAAAACCAGACCATCTGCTTTTTCAGCTTCTTCATATAGCTTGGGATCATCATTTCTCAAGACCTGCACTTCTGCAAAATTCCCGATGTACTGTGCCAAGTTATAGGTAAAAGAATCATAGTTGTCAATCAATAAAATCATGGTCTTAGTTCTCCAATTCTAGTCATAGATTTTGCTTTGTTAATGGTTTCTTGGTATTCGTTTTGGGCGATGGAGTCGTAGACAATCCCTGCCCCAGCCTGCACATAGGCTGTTTGATTTTTAAGAATCATAGTTCGGATGGCAATGGCGAAATCCATATCACCCGTCGCAGACAAGTAGCCGATTGCTCCTGCGTATAGGCCACGTTTTTCTGTTTCCAGTTCATAGATGCGTCTCATGGCCCGAATCTTTGGTGCTCCTGAAACTGTTCCAGCTGGAAGTGTAGCTTTTAAGGCATCCATGGCAGTGAGTTCGGGAAGCAAACGCCCTTTCACCACGCTGGTCAAATGCATGACATAGCGGAAAAGCTCCACTTCCATATACTTGGTGACTTGAACACTTGCCGTTTCAGAGATGCGACCGATATCATTACGTCCCAAGTCTACTAACATCCGATGTTCTGCTGTTTCCTTCTCATCGGACAGGAGGTCTGTCGCCAAGGCCTTGTCCTCTTCATCCGTAGCTCCTCTTGGTCGCGTTCCCGCAATCGGATTGGTTGTCACAATGCCATTTTTGACAGAAACCAAACTTTCAGGACTAGCACCGATGATTTGATAATCCCCAAAATCATAGAAATAGAGGTAATTTGATGGATTGGTCACGCGGAGATTTCTGTAGAAGTCAAATGGATTTCCAGTAACTTCTGCTGAGAAGCGCTGGCTAAGTACGCATTGGAACATATCACCATTACGAATCAAGTCACGAGCTGTTTCCACCATTTGCTCAAACTTCTGAGGAGCGATATGCGGTTTGAAGTCCAGCGGAGATAAATCCAAGTCTTCAAATTCATTTGGAGCAGGGATGCGTAATTCCTCAAGCACTTGCTTCAAGGCTTCTTCCAAATCTTCTTGACTGCGATCACTATAGAGAGCATCCTCGATGACATGGATTTTTTCCTTCTTGTGGTCAAAAACCATATAGCTCTCATAGACAAAGAAATGCATGTCTGGCGTCCCAATCGTATCCTCAGGGATTTGACCGATTTCTTCATAGAGCGAAATCATATCGTAACCGACAAATCCAATAGCTCCCCCACCAAAAGGGAGGTCTGAATGGTGCTGGCTCTTATGAGTCACTTCATAAAGGAAATCCAAGGGATCCCGATCAATCACTTGACCATTTTGATAAAGGACTCCATTTTCAAACTGAATCTCAAAAACTGGATTATAGGCTAGGATAGAAAAACGAGCGGTTTCCTTGTCTCTCGGAATACTTTCTAAGATAACCTTGTGTTGCCCCTTTAGGCGCATATAAGCCAAGATTGGGGATAAGACATCTCCATGAATGATCCGTTCCATTGTAATTTCCCTTTCAGTTTCTTATTTTTAATTTTTGGTCTTTTTTCTATTTCCCTTAAATAGTGCGGACGGGAGGTAAAATTATCCAGTGGATGATTTTAGAAAACCATGAAATGAAAGACCTAATTTTCGAGCTCCTCGCTCATTCATTTCTAGGCTCAGGCTAAAATAGTTCCCCGAACTATTTTACTCTCAAAAATTCCGTTCTAGAGAAGCATCTTTGCTTCTCTAGAATACCACTATGGCGGGAAATAGCGGTTCAATGCTCACTTCGTTCACAAATATTTTATAGAAATCTATCTATTGATGAAGTATAGTTTAAAACTGGTGACCATATCTACGATAAATATATAAAAATCCCCACGCAAAATAACTTGCGTGAGGACGAAATTCGCGGTGCCACCTCAATTATAGGATTTCTCCTATCTCTCATTCCTGTCTCAGATACCTCCTGTAACAGGCTGTGCGATAAAGGGCACTCCCTTGAGAATTATGTTTTCTTCTCTCGTTTCAGATGGACCCAATCTTACAGCTTTCTCTGCTTGTTTCCAGCAACCACAAGCTCTCTGGGAAAGAAAGTACTATAATTTTTCCATCTCTTATTTTTTAGCTTCTAGGTAGTCTGCAATCGCAGCTACGTCCTTGTCTCCACGACCAGAGACATTGATGATGATAATCTCATCTTTACTTAGTTTCGGTGCACGTTTTACCGCTTCTGCGATCGCGTGCGAACTTTCGATCGCTGGGATAATCCCTTCAGTCTTGCTGAGAAGGAGCAAGGCTTGAACAGCTTCTTCATCTGTCGCTGCTACGTATTCCACGCGACCTGAATCTTTAAAGTAGGCGTGTTCTGGGCCAACCCCTGGATAGTCCAAACCAGCTGAGATAGAGTAAACTGGCGCTAGCTCTCCATCTTCCTTAAAGACTGCATAAGTCTTCATACCGTCGACAATTCCGACACTACCTTTTGTCATAGTGGCTGCGTGCTTGTCTGTGTCAAGTCCGTGACCGGCAGCTTCGACCCCAACCAATTTGACTTCTTCATCAGCCACATACTGTGAAAAAGCACCGATGGCATTGGAACCACCACCTACACAGGCAATGACGTAGTCTGGTAAACGGCCTTCTTTTTCCAAGATTTGACGGCGAGATTCTTCACTGATGACCTTTTGGAATTCATGAACAATGGTAGGATAAGGATGAGGGCCTACAGCAGATCCCAAAACGTAGAAAGCTTCAAGGTCATTCATCCATGCTCCAAAGGCTGCATCAACCGCATCCTTAAGAGTTCGGGTCCCCGTTTCAACTGCATGAACGGTCGCTCCCATCATCTCCATACGGAAAACATTGAGACGTTGACGCTCCACATCTTCTGCCCCCATGTAGACATCACAGGCCATACCAAACTTGGCCGCAGCTGCTGCTGTCGCAACACCGTGCTGACCAGCTCCTGTTTCTGCGATCACTCGTTTTTTGCCCATACGTTTGGCAAGAAGGATTTGTCCTAAAACGTTGTTGAGCTTGTGAGAACCAAGGTGATTAAGATCTTCGCGCTTGAGATAAATCTTAGCGCCACCTAGGTGGTCTGTCAAACTTTCCGCAAAATAGAGTGGTGTTTCGCGACCTGAGTAATCCTTCAAGTAATGGCGAAATTCTGCCAAAAATTCTGGATCATCCTTGTATTTATCAAATGTCACTTCTAACTCATCCAACAAAGCCTGAATCGGCTCCGGTACAAAACTACCACCAAATTGTCCAAAATAACCTTTAGTTGTCATAAATTTTTCCTCTTTCAGTATTGATTTCAAGATATGAAAAAAGCCCACACACAGAATCGACTTCCATGTGAGGGCGTTGGTAACGCGGTGCCACCTCAATTGTAAAGGGACTATCCCCCTTTACATCTCTGCCTTGTCTAACAACAAGTTGCACTATAAGGTGTGCGCACCGAATTTTCATTGTTTCAAATTCATTTTTAAAATCAGCCCACTTTCACTACTTCCAACCACCTGTTCACAATCACCACAGGCTCCCTGAAGATCGAATATAGTTACTTTTCTGATTTATTGAGAATATTATATGTTATTGTTCTATCTTTGTCAAGATTTTTTTATGATTTTTTTCCTGAACCGAGTATTTCTTCGGAAATTCTCACTAAAGTCTGAACGATGTAATCAACTTCTTCATCGCTTAATTTTGTATGAAGAGGAAGGGTAATTTCATTTTCAAAAAAGGCATAGGCTCTTGGATAATCTGCCATATCAAAGCCAAGATTCTTATAGGCTGTCAAGAGAGGAAGTGGTTTGTAGTGTACATTACTTGCAATTCCTGCTTTGGCCAATTCTTGGATGATGAGGTTGCGTTCTTCTAAGCTTGCTCCTTCTACATGGGTGATGTAGAGGTGACGACAAGATTCGACAGTATCAGTCTTGTGTGCCAATGGGTGAATACGAGTACCCGCAAAACCACGATCATAGCGATCCACGATGTCCTTACGACGTTGCAACAAACCAGGGTAACGATCCAATTGTACCAAACCAATCGAAGCCATGATATCCGTCATGTTGCACTTGTAGGCAGGTGTTACGATATCGTACTCCCATGAACCCAATTGCATCTTAGCAAGAGCATCCTTAGTTTGACCATGAAGGGAAAGGATTTGAAATTCCTTGTACATTTCTTCGTCGTCAATCGCCGGATTGGCCTTCCAAGTCGCACTTCCTCCCTCAGCCGTTGTAAAGTTTTTAACGGCATGGAATGAGAAGGAAGTAAAGTCAGCGATAGAGCCAGCAGGGTGTCCCTTATAAGTTGATCCCAAAGCATGGGCACTATCAGAGACAAGCACAATACGGTTAAAGACCTTTTGCCACTTGCTTGAAGCAGTAAAGAGGTCGCGTTTCTTCTCCACAATGTGGAACAAACGGTCATAGTTGCAAACAATCCCTGCAAGGTCTACTGGGATAATGACCTTAGTTTTCTCAGTAATAGCTTGCTCAAGAAGGTCATAGTCCATCTCAAACGTATCTGCTTGAATATCCACCATGACAGGTGTCGCTCCTACGTGTGTGATGACACTACATGAAGCTGTATAGGTCATGGCTGGAACAATGACTTCATCTCCAGGTCCCACTTCCAAAACACGTAAAATCAACTCAAGAGCCGCAGTCGCAGAGTTGAGGCAGACAGTCTTAGGTGTCTGTGTGTATTGGGACAAGCGACGCTCCAGTTCTTTTGTCTTAGGACCTGTTGTGATCCAACCAGAACGAAGGGTATCCGCTACTTCAGCGATTTCAGCTTCGGTAATATCGGGTGGTGAAAATGGAATATTGTAATTTGGCATTGATTTGCTCCTTTTATCTGTACTCATTTTCTCATGACTACTTTATTTTAGCACTTCAAACACGGTTTGAAACATGATTTTGATGTCTCCAAGGAAACTAAACTCTCGGAGATAGGCGAGGTTATAGCGCATCTTTTCAGGGAGGACATGTTCGACATAGGCCTGGTCAACTGACAGACCTTTCTCCGTCATTTGACTGATAATGGTGTCCTCATCCTTGTAGTTGATGCTGGCTAGAGAGGTGATTCCTGCTGGCAAGAGCAAGGTCGCCATCATTTCAGGGCTATACTGCTCGGTGTAGCGTGGCACCTCAGGTCGTGTCCCAACAAAGGACATCTCGCCTTTAAGGACATTGACTAGCTGAGGTAGTTCGTCCAAACGCACACGGCGAATGAAATTTCCCACTTTGGTAATACGGCTATCGTTAGCAGAAGTCACTAGACTTCCTTTTTTATCCGCATCCGTTACCATAGTACGGAACTTCCAAATCTTGAACGAACGGTTGTACTGGGTCACGCGCTCTTGCTTGTAAATGACAGGTCCCTTGCTATCCAACTTGATCCAAATGCTCAAGATAAGAAAGATGGGAGAAGTCAAAATCAGTAAAACCAAGGCCAGAACCCAGTCCAGACAACGCTTGAAGATCAGCGAACCTTTCCTTTTAGAGACAAGCTGGTAGTAAGACTCAACCTCGCTTGATTGCATTTCCACGGGCAAGTCTTCCCATTTCAGCATGCTGTTTCTCCTTTGTTTTTATTATACTATTTGTCAACATTTTTCATTATACCACAAAATGGAAAAGGCGGTGCAAGAAATCTGTAATTTAGAGGAATTCTTCTTTAGGTAAGAGCCCCTGCCTGCAAACTATACATCTTGTGATAGGTTCCTCCCAGGGCCAAGAGTTCCTCATGGGTTCCACTCTCAATGATGCGTCCCTTGTCCAAAACATAAATGCAGTTGGCGTCTTGGATGGTCGAAAGGCGATGAGCAATAGCAATGGTCGTCCGTCCTTTTCTCATTTTAGCCAGAGAATCCTGAACCAAACTTTCTGTCTCCGAGTCAATATTGGCTGTCGCTTCATCCAAAATCAAGATTTTAGGCTGACTGGCGACTGTTCTGGCAAAGGCAAGAAGCTGGCGCTGACCAGTAGAAAAGCTCGAACCACGCTCGGAAACATGGGCATCATAACCCAGCGGAAGGTCCTGAATAAAGGAATCTGCATCGACAAAGGCAGCTGCAGCCTGAACCCCTTCATCACTAAGTTCTTGATACATGGCAATATTGGACTTGATAGTCCCGTGATAGAGGAAGGGATCCTGTAAGACCAGACCGATGTTCTTTCTCAGCTCTTCCTGACTGTAGTTCCTGATATCCACACCATCCAAGAGAACGCGGCCTGACTGAAATTCATAAAAGCGCATGAGGACATTGATAATCGAAGATTTCCCCGAACCTGTATGCCCTACAAATGCAATGGTTTCACCCTTCTTAACTGAAAAGGAAATATCATCCAGAATCTGGTGTTTACCATCATATGAGAAACACACATATTCAAAACGAATATTACCTTCTGTAATCTTTGCTTGACTATCCTTTTGAAGGGGTTCATAGGTCCTCTCATCAATCAAGGCAAAGACACGACCTGCAGACACCATGGATGTTTGAAGGGTTGAAAAGTTTTGCGTCACCTCAATCAGGGGATCAAAAAGACGGTTGATGTACTGGATAAAGGCATACATGGTTCCGGCTGTTATCCCGATAGAAAGACC
Source organism: Streptococcus oralis subsp. tigurinus (assembly GCF_002093575.1). GTDB lineage: Bacteria > Bacillota > Bacilli > Lactobacillales > Streptococcaceae > Streptococcus > Streptococcus oralis_CH. The sequence continues at coordinate 134,600 of NZ_LNVH01000003.1, forward strand.
ACGGTAACCAAAGTAAGCCATCAAAACTGTGTAGCCTAGGAGTTTTAGCAAACTCATGGCAGGTCTCAAAAAGAGGGCATCCAAGGCTACAGAACGGTTGGCATAGACCAAGTGTTCTTGGTTGATTTCATCAAATTCTGCCTGCAGGCGCTTCTCTTGATTAAAGGCCTGGATAATCCTGATTCCCTCAATGTTTTCTGCCAGCTTACTATTGATATCCGACAAGAGACTTCTGGTTTTTTCGATGATTTTCACTGATTTTTTCCGATAGAGATTGACCAAAAGGAAAATCAAGGGGAGAAAGAGCAAGACTAAAGCTGTCAAACGAAAATCCAGCACCAACATGGTATACAGAGTCGTCAGAAAGATGAAAACTGCTGAAATAAAGCTGGATAAAATCCCTGAAAACATATCACTGATGGTCTCGGTATCATTGGTTAAACGAGAGACGATGGAACCTGCTGGCGTCTTGTCAAAATAAGACATGCCAAGTTTCTCCATATTGGCAAAGGCATCGCGACGAATATCTCTGACAATACTGTAGGACACCCGCGCAAAGAGAAGATTTCCGACATACTGGACCAGAGTTTGTAGGATATAGAGGCCATAGTAGGCCAGCAAAACGGTCACGGCCAGTTGATTAAGATTGCTGAGGTACTGGTCGATAAAGTGGGAAGCCACAAGGGGAATGACACTTTTAATGACTGTAGTCGCGAGGAGAAAACTGAGTGCCAAAAAGGTCAGGAGGCCATAGGGCTTGAGATAGGACATCAAGCGCTTCAATACAGCCCATTGTTCTTGCTTATTCTGCATCTTCTTCTCCTTTCATTTCCAACTGCTGAGACTGGTAGGTTTGGGCATACCAGCCATCTAGGGCTAGCAAGTCATCGTGTGTCCCCCGTTCGATAATTTGACCATTCTGTAGAACCAAGATTAGATCTGCATGGACAACTGCACTGAGACGATGGGCTGTAATAATAGTTGTCTTATCCTTACGCGTTTCCTTGAGATTGTCGATAATCGCATACTCCGTCTTGGCATCCACGGCTGACAAGGAATCATCTAAAATCAAAATATCAGGGTCTAAAATCATAGCCCGACTCATAGCCAGACGTTGCTTTTGTCCACCAGAAAGACTGACTCCTTTTTCACCGATAACTGTATCAAATCCCTGAGGCATGTCTACAATATCTTGGTAAACTTGAGCTAGCTTAGTCGCTTCCTCAACTGCTGAAAGGGGCAAGTTAGGATTGCCGAAGCGGATATTGTCTAAGATAGAGGTCGCAAAGAGAAACTGATCCTGAGGGACATAGCCCATGAGACTGCGAAGATCTATCAGACGATAGTCCCGAATATCGTGACCGTTTAGATAAATGGCTCCCTTATCCACATCGTATTCACGCAAGAGGAGCTTAATCAAGGATGTTTTTCCAGAGCCTGTCTGCCCAACCAAACCCAGGGTTTGTCCTTTTTCCAAACTAAAGTGAATATCCGTCAGTGTTTCCTCATTTTCAAAGGCAAAGCTGTCAATGGCGTACTCCAAGCGTCCATTTTCAATACCATCTAATGGAAACTCTGGGTCTTTTACTGGAGATTCCTGAGACAAAAGATTCTCAATCCGCTGGTAAGAAACCTTTCCTCGCTGAGTAATATTAAAGAGGAAACCAATAGCCATAAGAGGCCAAACCAGCATATCCAAGTAGCTGATAAAGGTGACTAGATTCCCAACGGTGATTTGCCCTTTCTGAACCATCAAGGAACCAATCAAAAGCGTTAAAACATAGGATGAACCAACAAACAAGAGAACCATAGGGTCAAAGAGACTATCGTATTTCATTGTTTGGAGGTTCTTTTGAAAGGTCAATTCATTGACTGCCTGAAAAGACTTCAACTCGTCTGCCTGATAACCAAAAGACTTGGTTACTTTAATACCTGATACGGACTCCTGTACCTTGTTATTGAGTTCAGAAAAAGCAGCTTGGGATTCACCAAAGGCCTTATGAGTCTTTCTCCCAAGACGACTGGTCGCATAAGCCATGAAAGGCAGGGGAAGAATGGCAACCAAGGTCATTTGCCATGAGATACTAAAAAGCATGGTTAGCAAGGTCACCAGCGCCGTGATAGAGGCATCCACCGCAGACATGACTCCTCCACCTGCGAGACGAGTCAAGGCATTGATATCATTGGTTGCGTGTGCCATCAGGTCTCCCGTCCGATAGGTCTGATAAAAGGCTGGCGACATCTTAGTAAAATGCTCAAACAAGCGAGACCGCATGATCTGTCCGAGACGGTAGGAAGTCCCAAGGATATACATACGCCAAACATAGCGCAGATAGTACATCCCAAAGGCTGCCAGCAGTAGATAAAATAGATTAAGAAGGAGGTCCTGCTGGGTTAATTGTCCCCCAGTGATGGCGTCAATCACCCGTCCCATGACCATGGGGGGAATGAGATTGAGGACGGAAACCAAGACCAAGGCCACAATCCCGACTAGATAACGGCGCTTTTCTAACTTGAAAAACCACCAAAGTTTTTGAATAATGGACATAAAATCCCTTTCTGATTGCAAATGGAAACCTGAGGCCAAGACTCAATGAAAATCAAAGAGCAAACTAGGAAACTAGCCGCAGGCTGCTCAAAGCACTTCTTTGAGGTTGTAGATAGAACTGACGAAGTCAGTAACCTACATACGGCAAGGCGACGTTGACGCAGTTTGAATTTGATTTTTGAAGAGTACAAGACCCAGGTTTTTCTTATTCATAAGTTACGACTGAGACGACACCCTTGTCATACTCAGCGATAAAGATATTGGCCACATTGTCATACCCTTGTTTACTGAGGTTATCAAGCAGCCATTCTTCGCTCCGACCAATGGTCTCCAAAATTTCGACTTGGATAACACCGTCTGTGACAACAGGATACTTGGGATTCTCATCTCCCATTTGGACTACGATGAGTTGACCGTTCTGCTCCTGCATAGCTCGTTTGACTTGTTTCATTTGGAAAATTCCCTGACTACGGAGCTTAAGAGCTACGTCCGCTGCTGATAAACCAACCGAACGGCAGGCTTCTGGATCAATCTTCCCATTTTTGATGAGCAGGGTTGGTTTCCCGTCAATCAAACGTTTTACAAAATGAACATTATTATTAAGCCATTTGAGAGTTAAGACCAGAATGGTCCACATAATCAGGATAACTGCATACTGAAGAATACTGATGGCGCTATTGTAAATCACCCCACCGATGATACCCCCTAGCACATAGTTCTGGATTTGGTCTATTGCTGAGTTAGGCGCTAGGTTGCCCTTTCCTGTCACATTGATTACAAAAACCAGAGAAAAGAGACCCAAGGCTAGTTTGATTAAAATTTCGATATAATTAAGTGTCATTTGTTCACCTCCACCAGTTCAATTGCATCTGTTTTATACAATTCCACTTTCTCTAATAGGTACTTGTCTGGCTCACTGCCGTTCAGGGCACGATAATAACGATCTCCTACCTTAAGAAGTGCTCCATCTGTGTTTGTGGAAGTATTAACATAGACTTCTGACTTGTCTACTCCCAAATCTTTGGAAACAACCTCGATGAAATGAAGTGAAGTTTGAAATTTATTGTTAGAAACTTGATTGTTTTGATAAGTCGTGATGCTGACCAAAAGGAGGGCTAATAAGGTCAGAGCTGAAATCATAACCAACTCACGAAATTTGGTCCCCTTTTTATCATGGTATGCCTTAAAAGCAAAAAAACCTGTCACAGCTAATAGAACAATCCCAAAGCCAACCATGATACCATTTTGCTGACCGATTTGGCTGAGTACATAGTCATAAGAGTAGAATTTCATCTATTTTCACTCTCCTTCATAAAATCATTCTTAATTATAAATGAAAGAGGGTGATTTTTCAAACCATACGTTGGGGAAATAGACCTTTTTTTGGTATAATAAAATCTATAATCTGAATGAAAAAGGTAACTTTATGAAACTCATCTCATGGAATATTGATTCCCTCAATGCTGCCCTAACGAGCGACTCAGCTCGTGCCAAATTGTCCCAAGAAGTCCTACAAACCTTGGTCGCTGAAAATGCTGATATCATCGCTATCCAAGAAACCAAGCTTTCTGCAAAGGGCCCTACTAAGAAACACTTGGAAATTTTAGAAGAACTCTTTCCATGCTATGAAAATACTTGGCGTTCCTCTCAAGAACCTGCTCGCAAAGGCTACGCTGGAACCATGTTCCTCTATAAGAAAGAACTTACGCCTACTATCAGCTTCCCAGAAATCGGTGCTCCTTCTACCATGGACTTGGAAGGCCGTATCATCACCTTGGAGTTTGATACATTTTTCGTGACCCAAGTATACACTCCAAATGCTGGTGATGGTTTGAAACGCTTGGAAGAGCGTCAAGTCTGGGACGTCAAATATGTTGAGTATCTAGCTGAGTTAGACAAAGAAAAACCAGTCCTTGCGACGGGTGACTACAACGTAGCCCACAAGGAAATCGACCTTGCAAACCCTGCCAGCAACCGCCGTTCACCTGGTTTTACAGACGAGGAGCGTGCTGGATTTACCAACCTCTTGGCAACTGGGTTTACTGACACCTTCCGTCACATTCACGGCGATATCCCAGAACGTTACACTTGGTGGGCGCAACGCAGCAAGACTTCTAAAATCAACAATACAGGCTGGAGAATCGACTACTGGCTCACTAGCAGCCGCGTGGCTGACAAGGTGACCAAGTCTGACATGATTGACTCAGGTGCGCGTCAAGACCATACGCCCATTGTCATGGAGATTGAGCTCTAAGGAGAAAGCTAATGGACTATCAAGCTGTCATTCCTGAATTTGTAGTATCTGACCTCGAAAAGTCACGCCACTTCTACTGCGACTTGCTGGGATTTTCTGTCGAATACGAGCGTCCAGAGGAGAAATTTCTCTTCCTCTCGCTTGAAGACTGCCAACTTATGCTAGAAGAAGGCAGCACAGAAGAATTAGCCCAACTAACCTATCCTTTCGGGCGCGGTGTCAATATTTCCTTTGGCATTGAAGATGTCCCTCAGCTCCACCAAAAACTGCTGGAAGCTGACTATCCTATCCATCGTCCTTTGACTAAGAGAACATTTCGTGTTGGAGATCATTATATCTATCCTCATGAATTTGCAGTCTTGGATCCAGATGGCTATTTTTTAAGATTTAGCGAATAGAAAAATAGAGACTGGAAAAATCTTTCAAATCAGAAAAAGGCATATTATCAGGTCTTGAAAAATCCTGATAATGTGCCTTTTATGATGGAATAATCTTCTAAATGTTAGCTTACAATTGAGATTTTGCTCTTTTTTCTTCAATTTGTTCGTTTTTTATATCTAAACATTAACAAAATATTTGATTTATAAAGTTAATTAGTGTAAAATAAAAACATTGGCGTCAGCCTATTTAAAATTGAATATCATTTTACTTGTTTATGTCGTGAATTGGCACGACGTTTCTACAAGGTGCCGGAACACCTAACAATGAGTAAGTCTGCTGAAGGTATGGGTTGGGCCATACCTGTTTGGAGGGCTTGCTTATCTGTTAAGTAGGCCCTTTTTCTATTTCTTGCCAGAATCTCTAAACAAGCAAATGAAGCATCTTTTAGACTTTAGGAGGTCTTATGAAATTATTAGAAGAGCGCATCCTCGAGGATGGGCATATCTTGGGTGACAATATCCTCAAGGTAGATTCCTTTTTAACCCACCAAGTTGACTATCGTTTGATGCGGGAGATTGGTAAAGTTTTTGCGGAAAAATTCGCAACTGCTGGCATTACCAAGGTCGTAACCATTGAAGCTTCAGGGATCGCCCCAGCTGTTTTTACAGCAGAAGCCTTAGATGTTCCCATGATTTTCGCAAAGAAAGCTAAAAACATCACTATGAACGAAGGCATCTTAACTGCCCAAGTCTACTCCTTTACCAAGCAGGTGACAAGCACTGTTTCCATCGCTGGAAAATTCCTCTCACCAGAGGACAAGGTCTTGATTATCGATGATTTCCTAGCAAATGGCCAAGCTGCCAAAGGCTTGATCCAAATTATTGAACAGGCCGGAGCAAAAGTTGAAGCGATTGGTATTGTGATTGAAAAATCTTTCCAAGATGGTCGTGATTTGCTTGAAAAAGCAGGATATCCCGTCCTATCACTGGCCCGTTTGGATCGTTTTGAAAATGGTCAGGTCGTATTTAAGGAGGCAGATCTCTAATGCAAAAACAAGAAAAACACTCACAAGCAGCCGTTCTTGGCTTACAGCACTTACTAGCCATGTACTCAGGATCCATCCTGGTTCCCATCATGATTGCGACAGCTCTGGGCTATTCAGCTGAGCAATTGACCTACCTGATTTCTACCGATATCTTCATGTGTGGGGTGGCGACCTTCCTCCAACTCCAACTCAACAAATACTTTGGGATTGGACTACCAGTCGTTCTCGGAGTTGCCTTCCAATCCGTCGCTCCTTTGATTATGATTGGTCAAAGTCACGGTAGCGGTGCTATGTTTGGTGCCCTTATCGTTTCTGGGATTTATGTAGTTCTGATTTCAGGCATTTTCTCAAAAGTAGCCAATCTCTTCCCATCTATCGTAACAGGATCTGTTATTACCACGATTGGATTGACCCTGATTCCAGTCGCTATCGGAAATATGGGAAATAATGTTCCAGAGCCAACTGGTCAAAGTCTCTTGCTTGCAGCCATCACTGTTCTGATCATCCTCTTTATCAACATCCTTACCAAAGGATTTATCAAGTCTATCTCCATTTTGATTGGTCTGGTTGTTGGAACTGCCATTGCTGCTACCATGGGCTTGGTTGATTTCTCCCCTGTTGCGGCAGCACCGCTTGTCCATGTCCCAACTCCTCTCTACTTTGGGATGCCAACCTTTGAAATCTCATCTATTGTCATGATGTGTATCATCGCAACGGTGTCTATGGTTGAGTCGACTGGTGTTTACCTAGCCTTGTCTGATATAACGAAAGACCCAATCGACAGCACGCGCCTTCGCAACGGTTACCGTGCAGAAGGTCTGGCCGTACTTCTCGGAGGAATCTTTAACACCTTCCCTTACACAGGATTTTCACAAAACGTTGGCTTGGTCAAATTGTCAGGTATCAAGACCCGTCTGCCAATCTACTACGCTGCTGGTTTCCTAGTCCTCCTTGGACTCCTTCCTAAGTTTGGAGCCCTCGCCCAAATCATTCCGAGCCCTGTTCTTGGAGGGGCCATGCTGGTGATGTTTGGTTTTGTTTCCCTTCAAGGGATGCAAATCCTCGCTCGCGTTGACTTTGCTAACAATGAACACAACTTCCTTATCGCTGCTGTTTCAATCGCTGCTGGTGTAGGTCTAAATAACAGTAATCTCTTCGTCAGCATGCCGACAGCCTTCCAAATGTTCTTCTCAAACGGCATCGTCGTAGCTAGCCTACTGGCCATTGTACTCAATGCAGTATTAAACCGGAAAAAGAAATAAGAAAAAGAGGCTCACACCTCTTTTTTGTTTCTCTATATCCTTACCTGTCTTTCTTCAGACCGCTGACCTGTGACAAACATGGTAAAGGTTGCTTTGCAGACATTTCTGCCCTCTTGATTGGTAATATCGACATCCACGACACAGGTTGTGCGACCTTGATGGACACATTCTCCTTTAATGGTCAGCACATCGTCGAGTTTTCCTGCCTTGAGGTAGTTGATAGAGGACTGGAGCGTCACTCCATCAAGTCCCAGCGAAATAACCACCAAACCACTGATCTGGTCACAAAGGGTGAAGAGATAGCCACCATGGGCATTGCCATAGTAGTTGAGCGACGAGTCCACTACTTTGGTCGTCACCTCAACGTGACCAGCTCTCATTTGTTCAATTTCGTAATTTTCAAAGGCAGATATAGCGTCAAAATGAAAATCTTTCATCGTTTCCTCCTGATATTTCAAACGACCCTATGATACTACTTTTTATAGGACTGTGCAAGGAGAAAGCTCCTAGTCGGGTAAAATTCCGACCTGTTCTACAAAGCGCATAAAGGCCGCCTGTCCTTGTTTCGTCTGCTTGTAAACCCCCGCGTCCTCCAGAACACGTGCAAAGATGTCACCCACAGAGTCCTTGACGATTTCAAGGGCTTTTTCTTTATCTGCTAGGTCCAGATGTTGGGCTTTGAGCTGGTCTGCCCATTCCTGATGATAGTCTGCAACTGCTTCACCATCTCCTACAAGATAGCTGGCAACTTGCTCCACTTCTGCTTTCAAACGAGGTGGCAAGATAGCCAAGCCCATGACCTCAATCAAGCCGATATTTTCCTTCTTGATATGTTGGACATCCTTGTGGGGATGATAGATGCCATCAGGATGCTCTGCTGAAGTTTGATTGTCCCGTAAAACCAAGTCCAACTCAAACTGTCCATCGCGTTTACGCGCAATGGGTGTGATGGTGTGATGCGGTGTCCCATCTGTTTCTGCTAAAATCTGCACTTCAGGATCTGAATACTGACGCCATTCCTGTAAAATCTTATCAGCCAAGTTGATCAAATCCTCTTTAGAATCCGAGTTCAAACGTAGCACTGACATGGGCCACTTGACAATCCCAGCCTTGACCTGCTCAAAACCAGCAAATCGGAAAGCCTTTTGCAAGGAAGCCAATTCCATAGGAAATACGTGTCGTCCTCCCTGATAGTGGTCATGGATTAGAATAGAACCACCGACGATTGGTAGGTCCGCATTAGACCCTGCAAAATAGCCTGGAAACTGCTCTACGATAGCCAACAAACGCTCAAAGCTCTGCCGACTAATCGCCATGGGACGATGCTGGCCGTCTAAGAAAATACAGTGCTCATTAAAATAAGCATAGGGCGAATACTGGAAGCCCCACTCCTGACCCGCCATTTCAAAACGGATAATGCGGTGATTGCTGCGAGCTGGATGGTTAATTCGACCATGATAGCCTTCGTTCTCTAGACAAAGCTGACACTGGGGATAATGGCTAGCTTGCGCCAACTTGGCTGCTGCAATCTCCTTTGGATCCTTTTCAGGCTTAGAGAGGTTGATGGTAATCTCAAGTTCTCCGTAGTCAGATGGAACACGATAAGCAATATTTTTTGCAATGGCCTTGAGTTTGATGTAGTCATTTTTCTGGCTAAGTTGGTAGAAGTCCGCAATTGCCTGTTCGGGAGATTGGGCATAGGTTGCCCAGAAGTCACGATTGACCTGACTTGGACAAGGCGTTACCAAGTCCATCAGTTCAGCACCAAGGATTTCACGCGCAGTCTGACTATCTTCAATCGTCTCTAATCGAACCGCTTCCTCAACCAACTGGTCTTTGAGGTCAATCACTTTATCCAGATCCGTCCCAATTTCCAAAACACCTTCGCCCACTCGTGCCAAAATACGATTGGTCAGGTAGATTCGATCCATTTCCTCAAATGAACTTTCAGCAATAACGTGTGTTACAAATTTATCTACTAAGGTCACTATAGAGCCTCCTTTTGACTAGTCAAGGACGCGAGTGCCACCTGCAACTTCAGCAATATAGAAGCTTGGAGCATATCCAACTACTTCCTCGTAGTGTTTGCCTACAGCTTCTTTAAATGCCTCAACAGTATCTTTTTGCACCAAGGCAATGGCACATCCGCCAAAACCTGCCCCTGTCATACGAGCCCCCAGAACACCTTCTTGAGCCCAAGCTGTGTGGACAAGGGTATCCAATTCCAAACCAGTCACTTCATAGTCATGTTCAAGAGAAACGTGAGAAGCATTCATCAAGCGACCAAATGTTTCCAAATCACCTGCTTGAAGAGCTGCTTGTGCTTTAAGGGTACGTTGATTTTCAAGAACAGCATGGCGAGCACGTTTTAAGCGATTTTCGTCTTTGATCAGGTAGCTATATTGGTCAAAGGCCCACTCGTCCAATTCACCCAAGGTCTGAATATCCAAGGCAGCTTGCAATTCTTCTACTGCTTTTTCACACTCAGCACGACGTTCATTGTATTTAGAGTCTGCCAGTTCACGGCGTTTGTTGGTGTTCATGATGACAACAACATTGACCTTCAAATCAAGCGGTACCAAGTCGTATTCTAAAGTATTAGTATCGAGGTAAATAGCTCGTTGGTCAGCACCCATACCGATGGCAAACTGGTCCATGATACCAGAGTTGACTCCGATAAAGTTATTTTCCGTTTGTTTTCCGATTTTTACCAAATCCAAACGGTCTAGTTTTAAATCAAAGAGGTGCTCTGCCACGACCCCCGTCAAAAGTTCCAAAGACGCTGATGAAGACAAGCCAGAACCATTTGGGATATTCCCATAAACATAAAAATCAAACCCTTTGTCAATCACATGCCCAGCTTCTTGCAAGAAATGAAGAACCCCTTTTGGATAGTTAGTCCAGCTGTGTTCTTTTTCAAATTTGAGGTCAGCAAGAGGCACTTCGATGATTCCCTTGTCCTCAAAGTTTGCTGAGTAGAAACGCAAAACTTGGTCGTCACGCTTGCGAGCAGCACCGTATGTCCCCAAAGAAATAGCCGCCGGAAAAACGTGCCCACCATTGTAGTCTGTGTGTTCACCAATCAGATTGATGCGACCTGGTGAAAAGAAAGTTTGGTCTGCTTCTTGACCAAAAACGGCAAGAAAGTCTTTGCGAAGGGCTTCAGTAGTAAGATCTTGTGTCATATGAATTCTCCTTTGATTGTTCGTTAAGTCACCTCAACGTGTAATCGTTTTCTTCCATTGTATCCAAGGCTTTTGCCAAGGTCAATCCTTTTTACTAAAATTTTACTAAACTATCAGTAAAAAGCAGAAAAATATGATATACTAACCTAAAAGGAGGAGGATTTATGGCTACCTTAAAAGACATCGCACAGCTAGCCTCTGTCTCTATCGCGACCGTATCTCGTGTCCTCAATCGCGACCAGGGTCTATCTGTTACAGAAGAAACCAGACACCGTATTTTAACTGTCGCTGAAGAGCTGGGCTATACTAAGCATCTCAAGACAGGCGAGTCCCACAAACCCAAGCAAAAGATTGCCATTATCCAATGGGTCAGCGAACAAGGGGAGTTGGACGACCTCTACTACTACCAGATTCGTCTCGGTATTGAAAAAAGAGCCCAAGAGTTGGACTATGACATCTTGCGCTATTTTAATGACCATCCTTTTACTCTGAGCGAGGAAGTGATTGGCATTCTCTGCATCGGAAAGTTCAGCCGAGCTCAGATTGCTGCCTTTGAAGAATACCAAAAACCTTTAGTCTTTATAGACAGCGATACCCTCTCATTAGGTCATACCTGTATTATCACTGACTTTTACACTGCTGTGAAACAAGTTGTAGATCACTTCCTCAGCCAAGGGCTTGATCGTATCGGGATTCTCACCGGCCTTGAAGAAACAACCGACCAGGAAGAAATCATCCAGGATAAGCGGCTAGAAAATTTCAAAGACATTACCCAAGCAAAGGGAATCTACCATGAAGAACTGGTCTTTCAAGGTAGCTTTACCGCCCAGTCTGGCTATGATTTGATGAAGGAGGCTATTCAGAGCTTGGGAGACCAACTCCCACCAGCATTTTTTGCAGCCAGCGATAGTTTAGCCATCGGCGCCCTCCGTGCCCTCCAAGAAGCTGGAATCAGCCTGCCAGACCGCGTCAGCCTCATTTCCTTTAACGACACCAGCCTGACCAAGCAAGTTTATCCTCCCCTCTCCAGTATCACGGTCTATACTGAGGAAATGGGCCGAGCAGGCATGGATATTCTTAACAAGGAAGTCCTCCACGGTCGCAAAATACCTAGCCTAACCATGCTGGGCACCAGACTGACTTTGAGAGAAAGTACGAGGAATGAATAGGATAACAAAACGACCTCTAACGAGATCGTTTTTCTAATGATGCCCATGCCTCTACTCTAACTCTCTCACCTTCCGCCTATGTTGCGCATGATTGCTTTGACTGCTGTCCACTTCAATAGTAATATTCTGCACGCCTCTTTCTTCTAAACATTGACGCACCACTTCTTTGGTCTCCATCATCTGCTCCCAGTCCTTGATACAAATGTGAACAATAGCATTGTTCTCTAGACCGTCCATGGACCAAATACTAAGTTGATTGACACTGTTGACATTGGGTAGAGCTTCTAAATCCTTCTCCAAATCACTTGTCTCGATCCCTTCTGGCACAGCATCTAGGAAAATTTTCAGTGCGCTCCAAAAGCGAGGAATGGCTTTCCAGAGAATAAAGCAAGAAATCAAGAGCGATAAAAGCGGATCAAGAAAGTACCAGTCAGTGACATACAAAACACAAGCAACCAGAATGACCGCTAGCCAACCCAGAATATCTTCTAGAAAATGTAAGGTCAGGATAGCTTCGTTCTTGGTCTGACCCTTACGAACGACCAGACTAGCCAAGAGATTGATAAGAATCGCAAGAATCCCCAAGTACAGCATCCCTTGGTAGTTGACTGGTTGCGGGGATAGGAGGCGAGGAATATTCTCCAAGAGCACCATGACAGATCCTGTCAAAAGGATCAAGGCCGTTAGCATGGCTCCTAGCAGGCTGAAACGTTTGTAACCCAAGGTGTACTGTCTATCTTCTTCACGGTTTGAAATTGTTTCTAAAAGGGCTGAGATACCAATGGCTATAGCATCTCCCAAGTCATGAACAGAATCAGCAAGAACTGCACTTGAACCAAAGATTCCTCCTGCGACAAACTCAACAATCGCATAGCTTAAATTTAAGAAAAAAGCTAACCAGATAGATGTTTTAGAACTCATTTCTCTCCCTCCTTTGGTATAATGGGTATATACATACTTCTTTCATTTGTATTATCTAATAAAATCCAAAGAAAGGATAGAAGCAAACTGTCAGCCATGTTCAGTTCTGAACAGTTTGTCTCAAGTGTCTATATGCCAAAAAGAGACCGTCGAGTCAGTAAGACTAAAAAAGCCATCTATCAAGCTTTTTTACAACTTTTGAACGACAAGGGCTATGATGCCACTACTGTTCAGGATATCATTGACCTAGCAGATGTTGGACGTTCTACTTTTTACTGTCACTATGAAAGCAAGGAACTCCTTTTAGATGAGCTCTGTCGCTACCTCTTTCATCATCTCTTTGAAAGGGAAGGACACTTTACTACCGAGGACTACCTCGCACATATCTTTTTACATTTTCAGAAAAACCAGGACCATGTCACCAGTCTCCTTTTTTCCAAAAACGACTACTTCCTCCGCCAACTACACAAGGAACTCGAACACCACGTTTATCCCATGGTGGCGGATGACTTGCAAGAGGCCTATCCAAACATTCCGGCCTCCTACCTCCAGCATTTTGTTGTGACGAACTTTATCGAGACCCTGACTTGGTGGCTAAAACAAGGAAAATCCTATACCGAAAACCAAGTGGTGAGATTTTACCTTGATGTAATAGAGATGACCTCCTCTACAACTCCACTTGATAACTAAGCCTGTAACTCAGAAAGGAACCAACTATGTTAACTTCGATGATTCTAGGAATACTAACAATCGTACTAGCTCTCGCATTCTCATTACTTCACCTTGCTGCTGCTTTTTCAGCCATGAAACAAAAGAACTACAGTCTGGGAAACACGTGCATCTTGGTCGGCAGTTGCATCACTTCTCTGGCTCTAGCCATCTTTTACTTCGTCCCACTGGCAACCATTCTACTATGGATTGTGGGTTCGAGTATCGTCTGCTATGGTGCCTACTGGAACGGGCAACAGCAAGAAAATCAACATATATCGCACCACATTATTCGTATAACGAGTGCTATTGTCATTACGGTATTATTCATTTTGCTCTAACACAAAAAAAGGATCATCTGATCCTTTTTTTACTTTTTTAAGCGCTTTTTGCTGCCTTGCTCCACTGATACCACCCAACTAGACTATTGATCAGGTAAATCAGGTATTTCCCTTGAATTTGCAGGCTTTCTCCCCACCAGAGATAGATAGAAAAGACATTGGTAGCTGCCCAGAATATCCATTGTTCACGGTAAACAGCTGTCATGAGGATTTGCCCAACCCCATTGGTCGCATCGGTGATAGAATCACGATAAGGACGATTGGCTCCGATAGACTGATAAATGAACCCAAATACCAACCACCAAAGAACACTAATAGAAAGATACTTTGTCCAACCCTTGCCGTCTAGTTTACGTGCGACAAACTCTTGTTGTTCTTTCTTAAACTGGGCTTGATAAATCCAAACCAAGAGACCAATTGGCTGCATAATTGTAAAATAGAGAGTTGTTAAAACCTCACCATAGAAGCCTTTTTGAAGGGCAAGCACCAGATAAATGATGGAATTAATCAAACCAAATAGGTAGTTACTAGCACGACCTTCAGCTTCTCAAAGAGCAGAAAAAAGGTTAGTAAGGCTTGAGAGATGAATCATTTTAAAGGCAAACAATTCCAACAAGACGTCATCATTGTCGCTGTTGGTTATTACCTACGTTACAATCTGAGCTATCGTGAAGTTCAAGAATTGCTTTATGACCGTGGAATAAATGTTTGTCACACTACGATTTATCGGTGGGTTCAAGAATACAGTAAAATCCTCTATCATCTCTGGAAAAAGAAAAATAAACAGTCCTTCTATTCGTGGAAAATGGATGAAACCTATATCAAAATTAAGGGGCGTTGGCATTATCTCTCTCGAGCGATTGATGCGGACGGTTTAACATTGGATATCTGGTTACGAAAGAAACGTCGAGCAGACGATAACAGCTATAAGTTTGAAGATACCGCCTATCAAGAAGATAAAGCACGCAAAGCAGAAACCGAAGATAAGCTAGCTATTGAAGCAATGAAAAGCAAGTACACCACGCTATTGCTAGAAAATATGTTGCTAAGTCCGTTTGAAATGCAAGATACAAAAATCATGGCAGGATTGCAAGTCCATGTTTACCCCCTCTATGACGAACTGAAAGAATTAAGAGGGCTAAATAGTGTCAAAGACCACTTGTCTTATGTTGCCAGCAGACGTGAAGAATATTCTAAGCATAATATCGCACGCTACCTCAAAAAAGCCATTGAACAATATCTACCAACGGTTAAAAGGCAGGACTTAAACCATGAGTGAAGACTTAAAAACGATCAAAGAGCTTGCGGATGAGTTGAGTGTTACAAAACAAAATATTCAATATCACTACCAAAGGTTACCAAAAGAATTACAGCTTAAAAGTTCCAATGGGTCTAATCTAATAAATTCTAAAGCAGAAAAAATAATTTTAGGTAAAGTAGAAAGTAGTAGCAAATCAAATACCAAAGACCAACAAATAGAAAAACTAACTAATTTGTTAGACCAGTAACAACGATTAGCCTTGCAAGATAAAAAGTTGCTAGAAGAATACAAGGCGGAAAATGATAACTTAAAAGCCCTCAAAATGCCCTCACAGGAAACAGAATTCAAACACTTAGACAATCAATATAAAGATGAAGTGAACGCTCTTAAAGAGAAGTTGGAAAATTTACAGGAACAAATCAAAGATCAAAAAGGATAGAAGAACAAGAAAAACCAATAAAATGGTGGGGACTATGGCGAAAATAGATGATTCAGTTAAAAAGAAAGTTCCAGAATTGCGATTTAAAGGATTCACGGATGAATGGGAACAGCGTAAGTTGGGAGACGAAGTTCGAATAGTGATGGGACAGTCTCCTAATTCAGAAAATTATACTGATGATCCTAATGGGCGCTAAAAATGCGAAGACCTATGAAGACCTATTTTGTATTAGTCAAACAAAAAATCCAAAAGAAATGGTATATGATTATGACCATGAAACAAAGTAAAATCAAACCGAGTGATCTGAGGAAGCACCCGATGATCATGAAACGTTATTAAACACAAAAGTCGCCCATGTGAGTTCTTGCCAGAAGCTGAAGTTAATCCTTCAACCTGGAAAACCCGCAGAGGTGACTTTTTCTATACATCTCGATTTTTCTGGCAATAATCATTAACCGATAAATATGTCTGTGAATCACCCAGCGACTCCGCTATGTCCATAATCCGCGGTGGTAGTAATCCCACTCGCTGGACAAGTTCGTGATTGCTGAACAATTCCCGTGGACTGCCGGCGAAGCCAAACTTCCCGTGTTCCATAACATACACCGACTCAAACTCGGCGGCGACCCAATCCATGTCATGGGTGATGGTCACAACTTGGTGGCCCGAATCAGCCAACTGATGGAAAATTGCGGTCAACTTGCGCCGGCTTTCCCAATCAAGCGACATCATCGGCTCATCAAATAAATAAATCGCCGGATCCACTGCCAAAACTGTGGCAACGCTCAACAGCTTGCGTTCCGACAATGACAGGTCATATGGACTTTCAGCTGTTTTATCATCCAAGCCAACTCTTTTTAGAGCCGCTAAAGCCCGCCTCGTAATCGTGTCGTGGTCATCCATGACCTGCGCGACATTCCACTCCACCTCTCGTTGAACGGTCGGGTTGAAAAGCTGATCATCAGGATTCTGAAAAGTAATCCCAACCTTCAGTAACTTTTCGACTGGTTTAAGATCATTAAAATTTTCTCCATCGATCTTAATCACACCGGTTTGTGGTGTCAGCAAACCTGTCAACAATTTGAAGAGCGTTGATTTGCCGGCACCATTTTGGCCGACAATCGCCACCATCGGATCGGCGAAGTGTTTGTCTTCAACATCCAAGCTAAAGGACCGTTCCGGATAAGTGAACGTCAGGTGGCTCAGTTCAATTGTGGACATAACGAACCTCCTTCAGATCAGCGTAATTCACCGGATACCGGCCATCAGCCAAGTGCCAATCCATTTTTTGAGCAAGTTGCTGAATTGTCGGGGCTGGAATCTGCCAGTCAGCTGCCAAATGATTAAACACCTCACCCGGCCTGCCCTGGGCTACCATTTGACCCTCGTGCAGCACCCACACAACGTCGGCGACTTCGCACAAATCGTCAATTTCACTGGTGACAATGAAGACAGTCGTCTCTTTGACTTGGGCCAGCCATTGGAAAAATTGCCGGCGGCCAAGGGGATCCATCTCACTGGTCGGATCATCCATAATCAAAACAGCCGGATTAGCCACAATCGCCGTGGCAATTGCCAACCGCTGGATCTGACCACCGGAAAGGCTCTCGGGACGCAAATTCAGCTGTTCAATCAGCCCCATTTGCGTGGCAACTTCTTCAACCCGTTTTTGAATCAGTCCTTCAGTCATTTCCTGATTAATCAAGTCAAAGGCGATTTCATCGGCAACCGTGTCTGCCAACCCGCTTAGTTGGCCAGCTGGATTTTGCAGTACAACTCCATTCATGGCATTATAAACGGGCCAATTGTCAGACACTCGCTGGCCAAACATGTGCCAATCGCCCTCAATCTCAGCAGACACAATTTTGGGAATGACCCCTGCCAGCACACGGCACAAAGTCGATTTGCCGGAGTGGCTATTCCCGATAATCCCAACCACCTGGCCGGTATGAACCTCCGCGTTAATCTGACGCAGTTGTGGTTGCTCAGTACCCGGATAACGGGTGGTCAAATTTTCAATTACAATCCGTTTATCTTCGTCCATATCTTCCACCCAATCAATAAAATTGCCAATCCAGTCAGACCAATGTGCAGCGTCCGCGACAGGCGATACACGCGCTGGGAGGTTCTGACAGTCCGGTTGAGATTATCAAAACCTCTCAGTTGGAGAGAAATCGACCGCGTCATCGATTGATCCAAGGTCTTAATCACCAATGGAATTAGAACCGGCAGGACTGACTTTAATTTCTGAATCAACGTTTTTTGCGGATTGGTTCCGCGAACTTTTTGTGCCTGCTGGATTTTCCGCATATTGCGCATCATTTCCGGCAAAATATAACACACCGACATCAGAACGTAGACGGTTTTATAAGACAATCCGGACAGTTCCAAATAGGCCGCGTTTTCTGAAATACTCGTGGTCACCATAAAAAAGCCACTGGTCAAAATAATCACCAATACTCGACAACCCAGAGTGGTGGCGTAAATCAGGCCTTCTTTGTAGAACGACACCCCAAGCACAGAAAACAGCACAGTTTGATTCCGACTGTAAAATAACCCTTGGATGATCAGCATGGTGCAAATCAGAAACAGGCTGAATCCCAGCGCCTTAAAGGTGGTAGAACTCAATTTGGAAAATAACAATAGCAGTGTTGCGACAAGAATTAATCCGGCCTGAAGCAATAAATTCATACTGGCAAAGCTCAACAACGTCATGTCCAAGATGAACAAGAGCTTAGTAATCGGATCGATCACCTGGTACCACTTGAGCTTGACCCGTGGAGCTCCAGAAATCAATGTTTTATCAGTCATCATTTATCATCGCTAAAGAAGTGCACCATCCGCTTCGGCAGCTGACGATAGATGAAGAATGCCAGGTAGGCCACGCAGACTTTATCCAAAATATCCAAGACAAACTCATCGGTAAATGAGGCCAGCCACACTGGTACATGATTGGCGACCATTACCGCAAACAATGAGTCACCCCAAGCGATACCGGTCTGACCACCCCAAAAGATGACGTTGAGTGGCGTTGAAATGACAGCTGAAACGATGGCAATAATAATAGCAGAAACAAATACTCGTCGCGCTGACGAGAACCACCCATTGGCGTGCAAAACTCCGACAGCAATCCCAATTCCGATGCTGGTAATCGCATACACGGTTGAAATTGGCGATAAGGTCAGCCCATAGATCACGTTGTTGATGAAACCACTAATGGCACCGGCAACCGGCCCAGCCAACATGCTGGTAAGAAAGGTTCCCAAAGACCCCAGCCAAACGGGCAACTTTAACCCCTCCGCCAAGGCTTTGGCAACATAGTTAATCCCCACGGCAGCGGGAATCAAAGTCATGGTGGCAGCACTTAACTTAAATTTCCACATACTGGTACGATGAATCGATTCTGTTTTCATAATCTTCTCCTTTTGTTTTTAAAGAGCCGTGTCTGGATAGACTTTCGGACGCAACGCTCTATTATATATCTACTGAACTGTCTATACACAAGATTTCCATCCTTAGTCGACATGAGCTGGAAATCCTTATTTGTTAAGTAGTTCACAACACATTATACACCTATTCTCTGAATAGTCAAGTGTATTTACAGTAAAATTTTAGAAAATCCTAAAAATTTCCTCTTATTTTCCATTTTGAAAGACATTCAGTAACTCTAATATCAAAAAAGCCCAGACGACATTGTCTGAGCATTCTTTTCTATAGTCGTTTAAGCAAGTTGAGTTTGACATTTTCAAACTATTTCTTCAACAAACCTTGTTCTTGTAGAAATTCTTTGGCTACTTGTTCTGCTGACTTGCCTTCAACACCGACTTGGTAGTTGAGCTGGCTCATCTGGCTTTCCGTGATTTTACCAGCCAATTTATTGAGAACTGTCTCCAACTCAGGATGTTTCTTGAGAAGAGCTTCTTTCATGAGTGGTGCCCCTTGATAAGGTGGGAAGAGTTGCTTGTCATCTTCCAAGACCTGTAAATCATAACGCGCCAATTCTGCATCTGTCGAATAGGCATCCGTGATTTGAATATCGCCTGACTGAATTGCCTGATAGCGAAGGGCTGGCTCCATGGTTGCTACGTTGAGATTGAGACCATACATTGATTGCAAGCCCTTATTGCCATCTTCACGGTCATTAAACTCGAGAGTAAAGCCTGCCTTCAGCTGCCCTTCTACTTTTTTCAAGTCCGAAATGGTCTTCAAGCCATATTCTTGAGCAATCTTTTTCGGAACAGCTACAGCATAGGTATTTTGATAAGACATAGGTTTTAGATAGGCCAGATGATCTTGTTTGGCAATGCCATCACGCGCCACTTGATAAACCTGATCTGGCTCATGACCTACTTTAGGAGATGGTTGAAGCAAACTTTCAGTCACTGTACCAGTAAATTCAGGATAGATATCAATATCCCCTTTTTTCAGAGCTTCATAGAGGAAGCTTGTTTTCCCAAAATTCGGCTTAACAGTCGCAGTCATACTGGTATTTTCTTCAATCAGCAACTTATACATATTGGCCAAAATTTCGGGTTCTGGTCCCAATTTCCCAGCAATCACCAAGTTTTCTTTCTCTTTTTGAGCCAAAAGGGCTGGACTATAAGACAGACCCAGCAATATGGTCACCAAGGCAAAACCAGAGAAAATCGTCCGCAATTTTGCTTTTTCCATCACTTTTAGTAGGAAGTTAAAGGCAATGGCAAGCACTGCAGAAGAAAGGGCCCCAATCAAAATCAAACTGGTATTATTGCGGTCAATTCCCAAAAGGATAAAGGAACCCAATCCCCCTGCACCAATCAAGGCAGCCAAGGTTGCCGTACCGATAATCAAAACCGCTGCCGTCCGAATACCAGACATAATGACCGGCATGGCAAGTGGAATTTCAAACTTCTTGAGACGCTCCCACCTGGTCATCCCAAAAGCAATCCCAGCCTCTTGTAGACTTGGATCAATTCCCTTTAGCCCAGTGATGGTATTTTGCAAAATTGGGAAAATCGCATAAATCACTAGTGCTGTCAAAGCAGGCAAGGTTCCAATTCCCATCAAGGGGATAAAAAGTCCCAATAAGGCCAGAGACGGGATAGTCTGGAAAATTCCTGCAATCTGCAAGACCCAGTCCGCCAACTTCTCATGATAGCGAAGATAAACAGCCAAGGGAATAGCAATAAAAATAGCTAGTAACAAGGTCAAAAGTGACAACTGCAAATGTTGAGATAGAGCTGTTACCCAATCACCAAAACGATCCTGAAAAGTAGAAAACAAATTAGCCATGTTGAACGCCTCCAAATAAATCTGCTACGAAGCTGGTCGCAGGTGCAGATAGGATTTCCTCAGGTGTCGCCACCTGACGAATCTCTCCATCCTGCAAGACAGCAATACGATCACCTAATTTCAAAGCTTCATCCGTATCATGGGTCACAAAAATCGTTGTCATACCAAACTCTTTATGCAATTCTTTCGTCAGAACCTGCAACTGTTTTCTCGAAATAGTATCCAAGGCTGAAAAGGGCTCATCCATGAGGAGAATCTTAGGCTGACCAATCATAGCACGGACAATACCAACCCGTTGCTGTTCTCCACCAGATAGTTCACTTGGAAGTCGATGCCCATACTCAGCTACTGGTAAACCAACTTTAGCCAAAAGCTCTTCTGTTTTCGTCGCTATTTCTTCCTTACTCCACCCCTTCATCTCAGGAATGAGAGCGATATTTTCTGCAACCGTTAGATTGGGAAACAGTGCAATGGCCTGTAAAACATAACCAGTAGAGAGACGAAGATCACGCTCATCATAGTCTTTGATGCGCTTGCCATCCATATAAATATTTCCATCAGTCGGTTCCAAAAGACGGTTAATCATCTTGATCATGGTCGTCTTACCAGATCCAGAAGGACCCACTAAAACCATGAATTCCCCATTCTCAATCCGTAAATTGACATCTCTCAAAACATCTTTTTCTGTGTAGCGTAGCGCTACATTTTTATATTCAATCATTCTTTGTCCTCAATTTAAAATTTTCCTCGGTTGGTCAAGTCTTCTACCTTAGGCATAACTTCCTTATTATCCCAATGCTCCACAATCAAGCCATTCTCCAAACGGAAGATGTCATACTGAGCATAAGGCACCCCATCTATCTGAGTCTGTCCATAGCTGACCACATAATTTCCTTGTCCCAAAAGCTGGAAAACAAAGTCAAAAGTGACACCATGTTCAGCCACATAGTTTTTATAAGCAGCACTTCCTTGGCCAATCTCATGATTATGCTGAATCAAATCTTCTGCCACATAATCACTCCACTGCTCCAGCTCCCCATTTTGGAAAATTTCTGTCAAGAAACGGCGAACCAACTTTTTATTTTCTGCTGTTTTGTCCAAATCCGTGATTTCAAAATCTCCAAAGATCTGATCTAACTGTTCATTTTCTGGAGTTCGATAGTAGTCAATAACATCCCAATGTTCTACGATACGGCCATTCTCATCCGCACGGAAAGTATCTGTCGTCACCCATTGAGCTTCCCCGCCATTGAGATATTGGTGAACATGGACAAAGACCAGATTGCCATCCTCAATAGTACGGACAATCTTCATCTCACGCTCGGGATGGCGCTCAAAGAAATTTGCAAAGAAAGCTGCAAACCCTTCTTTCCCATCTGGCACACCTGTCGAGTGTTGAATGTAGGTATCTCCTACAGACTGGGCCTGAGCCTCAGCAACTCGTCCATCTTGAATAGCATGAATGTATAGGTTGTGAGCATTTTTCACTTGTTTTGACATGATTTATGCCTCTTTTTCTTTTAAATTTTCTAAGATGCGTTCCTGATAGCTTTCAAACTGACGAATTTCTTCCTCAGTGAAGCCTTTATAAAAAATTGCATCTAATTTTTGACTGACACGATTGCCCACTTCTTTCTGCGACCAACCTTGCTCTGTCAACTTGACATATTTCTTTCTCTTATCTATTCCACATGGGCTAATGATGACCAGGTTTTGCTCCTCAAGTTTCTTAATCATGGTTGTAAGCGTATTGTTAGCAAGTCCAGTCGCAAGCGCAATATCTGTCGCCGTAGCGCAACCTGTCTCACTATTCCATAACACCGTAAGAATCTTGCCCTGTTCACTCCGATAAAGAGACCCAGGATCCTGACTCAATAACTTTTGAAAGATCCGCCCATTCAACAAACGAATATGATGGGCAACTAAATGACTATCCCTCATGATTCCTCCAATTTATTTCTATATCGAATTTTCTCTATTGTAACACCTGCCGTTCCATCTGTCAACTATTTCGACTTAGAAATAATTTCCACCAACAAAAAAGACCTCCTACCTGAAGTAGAAGATCTCTAATCTTGATCAACTTAATCTGTCATTTCGGACACCAGTGTTCGATGTTCCAGTGGTAGACTGCACATAATTAGCAAGAAGATGAATCCTGACTGAATCCAAAAGAGAGCCAAGTCAAAAATTCCATGTACAGCAACTACTGTAAGGAAGGAGAGATAAAGACCGATAATTGGTCGTTTACCGGACTCCTGACTCATATCCATCATCATGTGAACCGGAATCACCGAAGAAATGGATAGGAGAATGGTTCCAATCAAACCATAACTTAAAATAGTATCGATGTAAAGACTATGCGCGTGTTCGTGGTAAGGTGCATGAATTCTCGGATAGGAATTCATATAGGTCAGCGGACCCTCACCCCAGATCGGATTTTGCTTAAACAAAGTCATACCCGCATTCCAGATTGAAACACGCTCTTCCATTGAAGAATCTAGGGTTCCCATACGGACACCCAAATCGCTTGAGAAGAGGAAACAAAGGCCAATCCCGAAAACACCAATACTGAGCCAGAAGGCGCGCCAGTTTTTAATGGTTGTAAAAAGATAAATGATGGCACCAGCGATGATGGCAGGAAAGGCTGTTCTATTTTGCGTAAAATTCAAACCAAATAGATTCACAAAACCTGCTAGCACACAAAAGATTTTCAACCATCTTAACTTCGTCGTTGTAAAGAGATAAAAAGCTATCATAATACAGAAGCAACAGATAATCCCATAGTAGTTAGGATTAAAGAAGGTCACCTCTGCACGGTTCTGGTGCCATACTTGCATATTGGGCGAAAGAAAGGCGTAGTTAAATTTCTTTACAATCTGGAAATGCTCCAAGGTAGCAAAAGCCGCAGAGAGCACACTACCAAACAAGATTGTCTGCAGTATCAGTCGAAAGAAAGCATGTGTCAGACGTTTCTGGTAATAACTAAAGAAAATGAGGAAGAGAAACATCAGTAAAGATGCAACCAATCCAAGCCAGTTCTTGGCAACGCTAGAGATGATACTACTATAGGCAATAAAAAAGAGAAGTACAGGATGTTTTGCTAATCCTTTGATAATTCCCTTCATCTCCCCAGTAACAAGTAAACCTATCAAATATAAAGCAAAGAGCGCTAAGAACAAATAAAAAGGTAAAAAGATACTTATGATCATCAAATACAAAAAGAAATCTTTTTTCGAAAGCCCTCTTATCTTATCCAGTAATCCAATTGATTTCAAAACGGATCCTTTCTGTTCTGGATTTCTCCAGAAGATAAATGCTAAACTATCTTTATATTCTACCATTTTTTCCGTCATTTGGGAACAATGAACACGTTTTCGCCACAAAAAAACTGTTTCATTGATATAGCACTAGAACTGAATTTTTCTGCCGTTTTCTAATACTTGATAGGTCTGACTTTGCAAATCAATTTCTGCTACTGCTGTTACGGACTTGTCTTTATTTTGACGTTTGATTACAATGCTGTGAGCTGTTAGTGTTTCAACGTCAATAGTCCCTTCTAGGTCAAAGGCCTCTGATTGATTACGGAAAGAAAATAGATTGAGAAGAGACTTCACCACAGGACGTTGAACTTCTTCTGCTATTTCCTCATTGCTATAGTAATGACGATTAATATTTCGACCTTCTTTGGTTTCTTCTAATAATTTCAAGTCATTTTTTCCTGCTAATAGACCCACATAGTAAACCTGAGGAAT
The DNA here is from genome assembly GCF_002093575.1 of Streptococcus oralis subsp. tigurinus. Taxonomy (GTDB): domain Bacteria; phylum Bacillota; class Bacilli; order Lactobacillales; family Streptococcaceae; genus Streptococcus; species Streptococcus oralis_CH. The sequence continues at coordinate 159,140 of NZ_LNVH01000003.1, forward strand.
GCCTGGAGCAAAAGCTTGAATCAGACGAGCGAGAAAGTACTTGACATCATCATCTCCAAGCGCAGAATAATAGGTTGAATTGATTTGGTAGATATCTAGATTGTTATACTCTGCACTAGAGTACTTACGTTTGACATTCGCTCCAACCTTATAGAGCTCATTTGAAGCATAGTCAATTTCCTCATCGGTCAGGATATCCTTGACATCCACCACTCCAATTCCATCATGGGTATCTAGTGTCGTAAATTGCTTCATCGGGCTCATCTTTAACCACTTAGCCAAGCGCTCTGTTCTGGAACTGTAAAGAGTATAAAGAGTCACCATTGGAAGGGCAAAATCGTAAACATAGTAATCATGGTCCGCTATTTTAAACTGAATCGAATAGTGTTCATGAATCTCAGGTAAGAGCTCTGTCCCATACTCAGCAGCGATATCTCGAACTTTGTCCAATAAATTCCAAATATCTGGTTCCACAAAGAAATCATTGGTATCCAATTTCTTCACTGCATAAGCAAAGGCATCTAGACGAATCAAGTCACACCCGTTACTTGCTAGATGTTGAATCGTCTTACGGATGAATCTCATCGTTACTTCTTTGGTCACATCAAGATCAATCTGCTCCTCACCAAAGGTATTCCACAAATGTTCTACTGAACCATCTGCAAAAAGAATCTCTTGCTTTGGTGCACGATCCTTACGCTTATAAATTAAATCTACATCAGCTTGTGTCGGACTATTTTCCGGCCAAAACTTGTCCCAGTTTAAAAAGAGATCTTTAAATTCACTAGCTTCATGTTTTTCTTGATAGTCCTTATAATATTTCGATTGACGAGAAATATGGTTAATCATAAAGTCAAACATAAGATAATATTTCTCACCTAAACGCTTAACATCCTCCCAATCACCAAACGCTGGATCCACTTCATCATAGTCAACTGGTGCAAATCCACGATCACCTGTTGACGGGAAAAATGGTAGAAGATGAACTCCCCCAATAGCATCGCCAAAATGTTCTTCCAAATTCTCATATAAGTCTTTAAGGTTATTTCCAAGACTATCTGAGTAAGTAATCAACATAGTTTTATTTTGAATGGTCATAGATGGTCTCCTTTTTCTGATGAAAGATATTTTTAGATTTTTGTTCGCTTCGAACTCCTACTACTATAGACTGCAAGCAACTAAGTAACTTCCTTGTTTTCTACATAGAGTTGTAAACAAGCTGAACTGTTCCTCTATGTATGGAATTATAAATTCCCTAAGCACTTTCTTACTTCACTGCCCCGTTACTCATTCCAGCAATAATGTTGCGCTGGAAGATGAGATAAACGATAGTAATGGTGATAATCCCAACAACATAAGAAGCAAAGCTCGGTCCATAATCATTAAAGTATTGACTTGTGTAGTTATATTGGAAGAGTGGCAAAGTCCACATCTTGGAGTCTTTATTGAGTACCAAGAGAGGAAGCATGAAGTCATTCCAGAACCATAGAGCATTGATAATCATGGTTGTCGCATGCATGGGTTTCATCATAGGAAAGATAATCTTAAAATAGGTAGTAAACTTTCCAGCACCGTCAATTTCTGCTGCTTCATCCAGACTGTCTGGAATGGAAATCTTAATGTAGCCTACATAGAGAAAGAGAGTCTGTGGAACAGCGTAAGCCAGATAAAGGATAATTAATCCCCAAGTGTTGGCTAGTCCTAGCTTACTCATCATAACTGTAATAGGAATCATGATCACCTGAAATGGAACAAATATCCCTAAGATCAAGAGCGAATACATAATTGCAAAGGCTTTTTTCTTGGACATATTTCGAGCAATGGAGTAAGCTGCAGCTGGTATAAAGAAAGCTACTACAATCAATGATAACACCGTAATAACAGCTGAATTCCAGAAATAGCCTCCAATTCCATCCGAAATCAATCGTTCATAATTACTCAACGTAAAAGGATTGGGCAAACTAAAGAAATGATTCATGATATCCTTAGTTGTTTTGAAAGAACTAAACACTGTTACCAACAAAGGAACAAGTATAAGAATACCACCGACTATCAAGAGGACATATTTCCAAAACTGATTCAATTTTTCTTCTTTTTTCATGTGTAGGACTCCTCTATTAGATTTCAAATTTCTTTGATAGCTTGATTTGGATAAGAGAAACAATTCCAATAATTAAGAATAAAATCAAGGCAATTGCATTCGCATATCCATATTGATTACTCTTGAAAGCATAGTTGTATACTAAAAGTCCAAGAGACGTTGTAGCATTATTTGGACCACCACTCGTCAACGCAAAAATTTGGTCAAAGGCTGTCAAACCAGACTTAAGAGCCAAGATAAAAACCATTGAGATCGTTAGCAATAAATAGGGCAATTCAATCTTCCAAAAAGTTTGTTTACTGGTTGCACCATCAATTGATGCTGCCTCTAAAATATCAGTTGGAATACTCTGAAGACCAGCAAGAAAGAGAATAATTGGCATTGCTACTCCTTGCCATAGAAGAACAAAAATAGTTGCCACTACCACTCCTACAGGTGTTCCTAATAGACTCTCTTGTAAAAAACCAATCCCTAAAATTCTTCCAATCGTTGGAAGACCATAGTTGAAAAATTGTTTAAAAATCAAGGAAACTGTCAAACCAGATAAAACAGCTGGGAAAAAGAACCAAGCTCTAAAGAAGGTCTGTCCTTTCATCTTAGAATTTAAGGCTCGTGCCACAACCATCCCAATCGTAATCTCTCCAATAATCAATGCCATAGTTAAAATCAAAGTAAAAGCTATGGCTGTGAAGAATTTCTCATCAATCATCAGCAATTTGTAGTTATTCAAACCAACAAATTTATAATTATAGGTCAATCCAGTCCAGTTAGTCAAACTATAGAAAGCACCTTGTACCATTGGAAAGTAAAAGAAGATAGCTTGTAATGCAAGCGGGATGAGCAAAAAAGTCCAACCCCAGTATTTATTTAAAAATTTTCGAATAGCCATATCATCTTAACTCCTATTCTAGTCCAAATCTGCCTTCATTGGATTAAAGAAAGCATTGAGATTGTTTGCCATATTTTTCAGATTTTTATCCATCAAGTAACCTGCACTTAGATTAAAAAAGTCTTCTTCAGAATTCCAGTGTTGGCCCAACCAAACATAATGCTTATCCGTAAATGCCAGTTTAGAAATCTCTGCAAGTGCTGAATCTTCTTTTTCTTGTATACCTTTTACAGCAACTGGCGATCCATCTACATCATAATATGACTGCATAGCTTTTGGACTAGTCATATAGCTGATAAATTCTTCGGTTTCTTTCGGATGTTTGGTAGTAGCTGAAGTTGATAATGCCATATCCCCTGCACCAACAGTGACTTCTTTTCCTACTTCTTCTCCAGGAAATGCAAACATCCCCACCTCAAATTTTGGATCCTGTTGATTAATTGCCGCTAGCGCCCATGATCCTTGTGGCATCATCAAGGCTTTTTCACTCGAAAATGCTACCACCGAATCATTATAAGAGGCACCACGCCAACCATCTTGAGCATTATCTGCTAATAAATCGAGTCGTTCTGCATCTGCTTTTAAAATAGCATCATCTGCTGAAATAGCGTTTGGTTTTGAAAAGCGAAGGTAGTTATTAGCCGCGTCTCCACTACCCGTAAGGGTAATGAGAGAAAGTTGGTGGTAACCATTTAATGTCCAGCCTTCATTGCCTGCAACCGCAAATGGAGAATTCCCACTATCTTTTATCTTTTTGACAATCTCTTGAAATTCTTTAAAAGTCTTCGGTTCCTCAAGTCCTAATTCTTTAAACTTCGTTTTATTGTAATAGATTCCATAAAGGTTGGCTGTTAATGGCACACTATAAATCTTGTTATTGATTGCATACTTTTCGGCATAGTCATTCTTGATGTTCTCAAGATAGGGTTTTCCTGTCATATCTGCAAAATAGCCTGCCTTCGCCCACTCCTGAAAATCCATATTTTGAGGATAGATATTAATAATATCTGGAACGTCTCCTGATAAAATCCGAGTCTTTAGAACAATTCCAGCTGAAGGTACTGTAGTCAGCTTCACATCAATATTAGGGTGTTCCTTTTCAAAATCATCCACTATCCTTTGCAAGGTATCTGCCATCTCGGTCTTCTGGTTAAAAAACTCAATCGTTACCTTGCCATCAGCTGACTTCTCTTGACTACTACAAGCTGACAGTCCCAAAAGGATTAACCTTTTAGGGACAGAGAAAATAACAAAAACTTGGAAAGGAGGTAATTCTCATGTCAAATACGAAAAGAACAGGACAAACAGCCCTTTATGAGCGTTTAAGTCGAGATGATGAAATGCAAGGAGAAAGCAATTCCATAACCAATCAAAAGCAGCTACTTGAAAGCTATGCGAAAAGAAACGGCTTTGTCAATATCTATCACTATACCGATGATGGAGTAAGTGGAACAACCTTTGATAGAGAGGGATTTCAAAAAATGATAAAAGCAGTAGAAGAAAACAAAGTATCTACTGTGATAGTAAAAGATATGAGTAGGTTTGGCAGAGATTACCTCAAAGTAGGTTTTTACACCGAAATACTCTTCAAAGAAAAGGGAGTAAGATTTATTGCTATCAATAACGGAATAGATAGTGAGAAACAAGCAGAAAGCGACTTCACCCCATTTCTAAATATTATGAACGAATGGTACGCAAGAGATACCTCGAGAAAAATACAATCTATATTCAGAGCAAGAATGGAAGAAGGCAAAAGAGTATCTCCAAGCGTTCCATATGGCTATTATAGAAACCCAAATAACAAACAGCAGTTACTTGTCGATAAAGAGAGTGCAAAGGTCGTAAAACGCATTTACAGGCTTGTAATAGAGGGATATGGAGTAACACAGATAGCAGATATACTAACCAAAGATAAAGTTCTTATCCCATCAGCCTATGCAGAGATACATTACCCCGAAAACAACCACAGTTCCAAGAAAAGAGGAATAGAAGACCCGTATTTTTGGACACCGACCACAGTAGGCTATATCTTAGAAAAAAGAGAATATATGGGACATACCGTACTTGGTAAAACAATATGTCTTGATTACAAAACCAAGAAACGCAGAAAGGCAAAAGAAGATGAACTCATTATTTTCAAAAACACCCATGAAGCCATCATTTACGAGGAAACATGGAACAATGCTCAACGCTTAAGAAAGACAGTAAGAAGAAGTCCAAAGTATGGAACAACCTCACACCCCTTTACAGGACTTTTAATCTGTTCCGATTGTGGAGGAAAGCTAAGTTACAGAGAGCCGGCAGAACACAAAGAAAAGAAGTATGATTGTGATTATTGTTTTGTATGTCAACATTATAGACACAGAAAAGGCACTTGCAGTATGCACTACATCAAAGTAAAAACGGTTAATGAAATTCTCTTAAAATCAATCAAAGAAATAACCGATTTCGCAAAAGAAGATAAACAAGAATTTCTAAAATTGATGAATAAATTATCCGATGAAAAAAGGGAAGAAAAGTATCAAAGGGACAAAGAAAAGTTAGAAAAACTTTCATCAAGGAATGAAGAACTAACAACCTTAATTACAAAGCTATATGAAGACTACGCACTTGGAAAAATTCCCGCAAAACACTTTGACAGATTATTTAATATATATGATACGGAGCAACAAGAATTAGAAAAGCAAATACAGTATTTTGAACAAGAAATAGAAAGCTACCATCAGAGAAAAGTTGACACCGACAAATTCCTAAAAATGATAGAGAAATATACAGATATTGATGAACTGACAGTACCAATGATAAATGAGTATATAGAAAAAGTAAAACTCAAAAATGGAAATTACAAGACAAGAAAAATCAATACAGTGGATTGGAATGAGCAAGATAAAGCAGAGCATTGGCGAAAGGCATGGGGAGACATTACAAACAAATATTTGGAAGAAAATAGTATACAGAAAAAAGTAGATCACCGTTCCTATCAAAGACAGGGCATAGAACAAATACCGACCATTCATTTAGGCGTATCTGCCACCCAAATGGAGAAAAAAGGAATGGCCACCGACAGAGGAAATATCAACCGAGAAATCAAACATCAAAACATGATTTTAAGAGAAATATCAAGACGAATAAAAGCATTACTAAATTGGATAAGGGGAATAGGCAAAGAAGAAAAAACAGAAAACGAAAATACAAAATCCACCCTCCCACCGAAAGAAAATTTGCTATCCGTTCTTGAAAATCTTATCCGTAAAAATGCAGATAACCATAATACAGACTTAGAAAAATATATTGAGAGTTATCAGCTACTTAAAGAGAAAAACATCACTTCATTATCGGAGTTAAAAGGAAATATACTTGCTTTAAGAGATAAGAACTACAAGACTACAAGAGCCTTAAAAGATGTTGAAAAGAAAGTGGATGATAACACCAAACTTATCGAACAAGCAGAGAAGTATTTGAAGCATAAAGACACCTACAAAGCCTATACTAAGCTAAAGAAAAACAAACAATATACTTTCTACAATGAACATACCACAGAACTTATTTTGTTTGAAAGTGCCAAGAAATATTTGAAAGAACATTTAGGAGAAAGCAAGACCTTAAATATATCCAAATGGAAATCGGAAGTTGCCAATATGAAGAAAGAGAAAAATAGCCTATACAATCAAATATTAGAGATACGAGAGGAAGTAGAACAGGCTGAAAAAGTTAAGACTTGTATTGAACAGTTCCAGGAACATTCAAAGCAACTAACACAGGTAAAATGGAACGAGTTAGACCTATAAAATCAAGCGAAAAAATGGTATAATATTAAACAAGTATTTGATTTTGGAGGTGCTTAAATTCATGGATGAAAGAGAGAAAATCATTCGTTTATGGTTTGATATGTGGCTTACACAACAAGACTTAGGAATAGACGATATTTTTTTGGATGATGTGATTTATATTGAGAGTTGGTGTCCTAAGTATGAAAATCGGCAAACAGTAAAGCACTGGTTTAATGAGTGGAATACAAGAGGAAAAGTTCTTGCGTGGGATATAAAGCAATTTTTTCATAAGGATAATCAAACTATTGTAGAATGGCACTTTAAAAATAAAATGAATGAGGGGAAAGTTGAAGAATTTGACGGTATCTCTTTGATTGTTTGGACAGCCGATAATAAGATAAAAGCGTTGAAAGAGTTTGGTTGTAATTGTAACAACTACAATCCTTACAAAGAGAGTGAAACACCATTATTTAGAGATGAAAAAGTAAATTGGTTTTGAGGAGATAAAATATTGATGGAAAGTAGACCTGAGTTTGACAAAATTACATCGTTTGATGAATTTACTAAATACTATTGGTATCGTGAAGAACTTTCACAGATATGCAAGTCATTAGGATTAGAATATAGAGGTACAAAACAGGAACTCAATTATATTGTTGAGCAATACTTTAAGGGCAATTTGATTAAAAAATCATCAATAAAAAATGAAAAGAAGCAAGTGGAAAATATTACTTTAGATACACCATTACTTGAATGTGGTTTTTCTTTTAATGCAAAGTTCAGAGAATATTTCGCTGTTTTAACAGGTATCTCACCATTTAAATTTACTGCTGATATGGCAACAGTTTGGAGAAAAGTAAAAAGAGAAAATGATTTGAGTTTTACAATTCAAGATATGCTAAAAGTTTATTATGGGAAATCAGATTATGCAAAGTATGATAATTCGGTTTGTCAATGGAATCAATTTTTAAAGGATTTCTGTGCAGACGAAAATAGTTGCAACTACTCAAACAAATTAAAAGTAGCTTCTATTCTTTGGAAAGAAGTCAGAAATTCAAGAAATGAAAAAATTTATTCAAAGAATCTTTTGACTGAATATGCCGATAAAATAAAAGAGTATTGCAAGTAGGATATTTTTAACTTGCTAAACTAACAATTCAATAAAAGCTAACACGAAAGCAGTAAATCAAAAAGGTTTGCTGTTTTTTCTTTGCTTAAAAACGGAAAGGAGGACACATGGAAGAAGAAAAAAGAGTAATAAAAGAATCACAACATAAACAGTTAGTAATGGATATTGGAAAAACAAAATATACTGTAAATCTACATTTCAAGCAAGGTACAGGGGAAACATACAAGGATAAAATACTAAAGTTAATTAAGAGAGAAACAGAGAAGATATAAATTTATCAAAAAAATTTTGTTTATGTCCTTGACAAATCTTCCCAAAAGGCAGAGTCCTGTAGTAGCAATTAAGCTCATCTTTTTATACCATCTCATGATTTTATCTCCTTATCTTCTAATGAAATGTAACTGCCTGCTGAGATAATCTCCCTGCGGAAGCCCCATAGTAATACCCGCATACATGAGTTCTGCACCTGAGTAAACTACACCATTTTCCTGTAATTCATACCGTCCCTCTTCATCCAAATCTTTTAACTTTAAAGTTGTTTCCATTGTTTCCACAACTGATAAGACTCGGACGTAGGTTACAATCGTTTGATTTCCATAGTTGAATTGTACAGCTGCTTCATTGGATTCAGCATCGGGATTGATTAACCTATACTGTTTTCCCAACTGGACTACTGGTCGCAATTCTTTATACAAGTTCACCTGATTAGCAATCTCAGCTTTCTCATCATCTGATAAACTTGTCAAATCAAGCTCATAGCCCAGATTTCCCATCATTGCTACATGACCACGAGTTTCCAATGGTGTCATTCGTCCCATCTGATGATTCGGTACTGCTGACACATGAGCCCCCATAGAAATGGTTGGATAGAGATAGGATGAACCGTATTGAATTGGTAAACGTGCAATAGCATCAGTATTATCACTAGCCCAGACTTGTGGGAAATAACGCATCATACCAAGATCATTTCGTCCACCACCACCAGAGCAGGACTCAAAGAGAATATGACTGTGTTTCTCTGTCAGATAAGAAACGAGTTCGTAAAGCCCCAACATATACTGATGAGATTGCATCTGGGTTTCCAGATAAACTGAACCATTCCCCAGATTAGTGATATTGCGGTTCATATCCCATTTGATGTAGTCAATTTTATGATAAGAGAGGAGTTCATCTAAAACATTTTTCAAATATTCTACTACCTGGGGATTGGCAAGATTAAGTACTAATTGATTTCGAGAGTAAGTATGCTCATAACCTGGAACCTGAATGGCCCAGTCAGGATGTTTACGATACAAGTCGCTATCAACAGAAATCATCTCCGATTCTAACCAAAGCCCAAACTGCAAACCTCTTTCATGGATCGCTGAAATCAGACTTTCTAGACTTCCACCCAATTTTTCCTCATTCACAACCCAATCACCTAAAGCACGATTATCATCAAAGCGATTACCAAACCACCCATCATCTAATACAAAAAGTTCAATACCAACTTTCTTAGCATCATCTGCCAACTCTAACAGTTTTTCTCTCTGAAAGTCAAAGTAGGTAGCTTCCCAGTTATTGATTAGAATTGGACGCTCTTTTTTAGAAAATTTACTTGGCATAATGTACTTAAGTACAAAATTCTGACTTTCATGACTAATACCAGTTAATCCCTTATCTGAATAGGTCACTAAAGCTACCGGTGTTTCAAAGTTTTCCTCAGGATCTAACTTCCAAGAAAAGTTTTCTGGATTAATCCCAATCGCTACCCGAACTTCATTCAATTGATTCTTTTGAACAAAAGCTTCAAAGTTTCCACTATACAGTAGTTGCAGAGCAAACACATTCCCAGCATCCTCTGAAACTCCTTGATCACATATTAGAAGGGCTGGTGTTTGAGCATGCCCAGAAGCTCCACGGTTCGAACTAATCGAAAAGATTCCTTGTTCTACCTGTTGACGTCGAACAGTCTTTTCACGAGCATAAGCTCCCTGTAAAGTCACTATTTCGTAAGCTGCAGCAGGAAAATCAGCCATGAAAGAAAATTCCTTATGGATGACAACTTCCTGATTGCTATTATTCTCCAATTTGCTGTAACTAGCAATTGTCGCATTATTATCAAAAGATGTATAATACAAAGTCAGACTAAGTTTAGCTTGAGGATCTTTTAAAATCAAGACAAGCGTCTCTGTATCATCCATGCTGTGAGGAGAAGGTAAGCCCTGTGGACCATTCTGACCTTTTAAAATCTTTGCTTCTACAAATCGAAAGTCTGTTACTTCAGTTGCATCATGTTGAACCTGTAAAGTTGGTTTTCTAAAGTCACCCAAACCATGTTGCCCAAAAATTTGACGTTGCGTATCCAAACTAAAGGTTCGATTAGTAGCTGTTGGATTCCCTGAAAAAGCATGATCGCGTTCATAAACACTATTAGCACCTCTATAGTTCTTAATAGTCTTTCCTAAATGTTTTAATAATAAGAACCCATCCCTATTTTCAATAATCAAACTTAAACCTTTACTCTCAACGTAAAATAGATTATTCTCTATCCGAATTCCCATAAATTGTACCTCATCCATTTCTTGATAAAATTTTAGCAAATAAAAGCGCTTTCTAAAATAGAAAAATGTCTCTAAAGTATGGTAAAATGTTAGGTAGGAGGTGGCCCATGCTCGTTTTTTCAGAATACCAGACTGGAACAATTGATCTTTCTCTTAGCTTTTACGGCTATGAAGAATGCACACCTAACTACTCTTTTGGCCCAGCTATTCGAGATACCTATGTACTCCATTACATTACTAAAGGAAAAGGTCAATTCCATTATAAGGGGAAAATTGTTGATTTAAAGGCAGGAGATTTCTTTTTACTAAAACCAGATGAATTAACATTCTATCAAGCAGATAGCCAGGATCCTTGGGCTTACTACTGGTTGGGGATCACTGGAGGGAGGGCACCTGACTACTTTGCTCTATCTCAAATTTCTGACCAATCCTACCTCATCCAGTCAAATAACTGTCATACACAGACAACTGCAAAACTCATCTCAGATATTGTCCGCTTCGCTCAAATAACAAAATCAAATGAATTGGCTCAACTCCATATCATGGGGCAACTTCATGAACTAATGTTTCATCTAGGAACTATTGCTCCCAATCAGAAAAAAAAGAATATTTCATCAACCCACCAACTCTATCTTGACTGCAAACGATTGATAGATAGTCACTACCCTCAATCACTCACCATTCAAGATTTAGCAAAGGAGCTATCGGTTCATAGAAGTTACTTAACTAGTGTGTTTAAAGAATTTCACCAACTCTCTCCAAAAGAGTATTTACTTTTCGTTCGAATGAAGCGTGCGCAACAGTTACTAGAACACACAAATGAAACGATCAAAGTCATTGCATATTCTGTAGGTTTTTCAGACCCACTACATTTCTCAAAAGCCTACAAACAGTTTTTTCATAAAACACCTAGTCAAACTCGAAAAGAATACCCTCATTCCCTCTCAGCTAGAAAGGAAAATCAATGAAATCACACCAACTAGTCTACCAAATATTAGCTAGAGAAAACGATTATGTTAGCGGAGAAAAAATCGGAGAAGAACTGAATTTAAGTCGTACGTCCATATGGAAAGCAATCCAACGTCTTCAACAAGAAGGCCTAGAAATTGACAGTATCAAAAATAGAGGCTACAAGCTTATTCAAGGCGATCTGATATTACCTGATTTGATTCAGGAGAAAACCAACTTAACCATTCGCTACAAACCTGAGACCAAATCAACACAAACAGATGCAAAAGAAGGGATTGAAGCTGGAAACAAAGGAAATACACTCTATCTTTCAACCTGTCAAACAGCAGGTCGTGGCCGCTTTCAGCGTCCCTACTATTCTCCATCTCAGGGTGGGATCTATATGTCCCTGCATATTCAACCCAATCTTCCCTATGAAAAACTCCCATCCTATACTCTCCTCGTAGCTGCTGCAGTCTACAAAGCCATTAAAAATCTAACTATGATAGAAGTAGATATCAAATGGGTAAATGACATCTACTTTAAAAATAAAAAGATAGCAGGTATCCTCACCGAAGCAATGACATCAGTTGAGACAGGCTTGGTTACAGACGTCATTATCGGACTTGGTATAAATTTTTCTATAGCAGACTTCCCAGATGATCTAAAAGAAAGAGCAGGCAGCCTATTTATGCCACCTGCACCAATTAGTCGTAATGATCTCATCAGCGAAATATGGAATTGTTTCTACAATACGGATTCAGATGAGCTACTCTATATCTATAAAGAAAGATCAATCGTTCTTGGAAAAAAAGTTACCTTCCAGCTAGATGGAAAAGTAAAAAAAGGTCTTGCAAAAGAAATTTCAGAATCTGGCCGACTACAAGTCGAACTTGAAGATAAACATACTATCTGGCTAAATAGCGGAGAAATATCACTAACAAATTGGTAATAAACAAATCCCCCTTTTAACGATTTAGAAGGGGGATTTACATACAAAAAAAGAGCCTAGCAGCTCTTATCGTACGGAGAATGGGGGATTCGAACCCCCGCGCCGGTTACCCGACCTAACGATTTAGCAAACCGTCCTCTTCAGCCTCTTGAGTAATTCTCCTATTAATGGGCACGAGTGGACTCGAACCACCGACCTCACGCTTATCAGGCGTGCGCTCTAACCACCTGAGCTACGCGCCCAAGTTTAAAAACTTGGTATGAACTTTCGTTCAAAGCGGGTGACGAGAATCGAACTCGCGACAACAGCTTGGAAGGCTGTAGTTTTACCACTAAACTACACCCGCTTAATAAAATAAGATATGGCGCGAGACGGAATCGAACCGCCGACACATGGAGCTTCAATCCATTGCTCTACCAACTGAGCTACCGAGCCAAATTGCGGGAGCAGGATTTGAACCTACGACCTTCGGGTTATGAGCCCGACGAGCTACCGAGCTGCTCCATCCCGCGTTAATATAAAAGGAGGATGTGGGATTCGAACCCACGCACGCTTTTACACGCCTGACGGTTTTCAAGACCGTTCCCTTCAGCCGGACTTGGGTAATCCTCCATTATTTACAATGGACCTTGTAGGACTTGAACCTACGACCACTCGGTTATGAGCCGAGAGCTCTAACCAGCTGAGCTAAAGGTCCAACAAGATCATTATAGCGGCGAAGGGGATCGAACCCCCGACCTCCCGGGTATGAACCGGACGCTCTAGCCAGCTGAGCTACACCGCCATGAATCGGGAAGACAGGATTCGAACCTGCGACACCTTGGTCCCAAACCAAGTACTCTACCAAGCTGAGCTACTTCCCGCGTTAAATAAAAAAATGCACCCTAGAGGAGTCGAACCTCTAACCGCCTGATTCGTAGTCAGGTACTCTATCCAGTTGAGCTAAGGGTGCTCATCATTATATGCCGAGGACCGGAATCGAACCGGTACGATCGTTACCAATCGCAGGATTTTAAGTCCTGTGCGTCT